>JAQGIA010000316.1 GCA_028291445.1 Belnapia sp. | reverse complement strand
GAGGTGGCGACCGAGGCCGACCGCCTCGCCTGGGCCAAGGGCGCGCTGGAGCAGCTCGAGCCGGCGCACGACCTGCTCGCGGCTCGCAAGGACCTGCCGGAGGATATCGCACCGCTGGCGGCACGGCTGCTGGCCAAGCGCGACGCCCTGCGCGATGCGGCGCATCGCCTGGCGCTCTCGGCCGATGGCGCGCTGAAGACCCGCGTGCATGGCGACTTCCACCTGGGCCAGGTGCTGGTCGCCCAGGGCGATGCCGTCATCGTCGACTTCGAGGGCGAGCCGGCGCGGTCCCTCTACGAACGCCGCGCCAAGGGCAGCCCGCTGCGCGACGTCGCCGGGCTGCTGCGGAGCCTCGATTATGCCGCCGCCGTGGCGGTGGCGACCGAGGCCTCTGGTGCCGCGACCGCGGCGCCCACGGAACGCCGTGCCGGGCTGATCCAGCGCTGGCAGCGCGAAGCCTCCGCCGCCTTCCTGGAGGCCTACCGCGTGGTCGAGACCGCCGCCGAGAACGCCTGGGAGCCTGCGGGTGCCGAGGCGGCGCTGCTCGACCTCTTCCTGCTGGAGAAGGCGGGCTACGAGATCCGCTACGAGGCGGCCAACCGACCCGCCTGGATCGGAATCCCCCTGCGCGGCCTCGCCGCCCTCGCTGATCGGATTGCACCATGATCGACGGCATGGAAGCCCTCGTCGCCGGGCAGCACGGCGACCCCTTCGCCATCCTCGGGCCGCATGGCGACGAGATCCGCACCCTGCAGCCGGGGGCGCGCGGCGTCACCGTGCTGGCGCGGGACAGCGGCGAGGTGCTCGGTGGTCTGGAGCAGATCCACACCGGCGGGCTCTTCGCCGGCCGGGTCTCGCGCCAGGTGCCCTATCGCCTCCGCATCGACTGGCCCGGTTCGGTGCAGGAGACCGAGGACCCCTACAGCTTCGGCCTGCTGCTGGGTTCGCTCGATCTGCATCTCTTCGCCGAGGGCCGGCACTTCGAGATGGCCAAGGTCTTCGGCGCGCAGGCCATGGCGGTCGACGGCGTCGCCGGCGTGCGCTTCGCGCTCTGGGCGCCGAATGCACGGCGCGTCTCGGTCGTCGGCAGCTTCAACAACTGGGACGGCCGCCGCCACCCGATGCGGGCGCGGCGCGAGGCCGGCGTCTGGGAGCTGTTCATCCCCGGCCTGCGCCCGGGCATGTCCTACAAATACGAGCTGGTCGGCCCCGACGGCGGCACCCTGCCGCTCAAGGCCGACCCACTGGCGCTGGCCACGGAATTGCCGCCGGCGACCGCCTCGCGCATCGCCGACCCGGCGCCCTTCCCCTGGACCGATGGCGCCTGGATGGAAGGCCGCGCCGCCCGGCATGCGCCGGACGCCCCGATGTCCGTTTATGAGGTGCATGCGGGCTCCTGGTGGCGCGATGCGACCGGCGAGGCGCCCGACTGGGACCGGCTGGCCGACCGGCTGATTCCCTATGTGCAGGGCATGGGCTTCACCCATGTCGAATTCATGCCGATCATGGAGCATCCCTTCGGCGGCTCCTGGGGCTATCAGCCGCTCGGCATGTTTGCTCCCAGCGCCCGCTTCGGCTCGCCCATGGGCTTTGCCCGCTTCGTCGATCGTGCCCATGCCGCCGGCGTCGGCGTCATCCTCGACTGGGTGCCGGCGCATTTCCCGACCGATGCGCATGGGCTCTACCGCTTCGATGGTACCGCGCTCTACGAGCATGCCGATCCACGCGAGGGATTCCACCGCGACTGGAATACCGCGATCTATAACTTCGGCCGCAACGAGGTGCGCGGCTTCCTGCTCGCCGCCGCGATGTTCTGGCTGGAGCACTTCCACGTCGATGGCCTCCGCGTCGATGCGGTGGCCTCCATGCTGTACCGCGACTATTCCCGCCCGGCCGGCGAATGGATCCCGAACCGCAACGGCGGCCGTGAGAACCTGGAGGCCGTCGCCTTCCTGCGCGAGCTGAACACCGCCGTCGGCGAACGCTGCCCCGGCGCCATCGTGGTGGCGGAGGAAAGCACCGCCTGGCCCGGCGTCACCGAGTTCGTCCATTCCGGCGGCCTCGGCTTCGCCTACAAGTGGAACATGGGGTGGATGAACGACACCCTGCACTACATCGAGCAGGACCCGATCCACCGCAAGTATCATCACGGCCAGCTCACCTTCGGTCTGGTCTATGCCTGGAGCGAGCGTTTCATCCTGCCGTTGAGCCATGACGAGTTCGTCTATGGCAAGGGCTCGCTGCTGGGGAAGATGCCGGGTGACGAGTGGCAGAAATTCGCCAACCTGCGGGCCTATCTCGGCTTCATGTGGACGCATCCCGGCAAGAAGCTGGTCTTCATGGGCACCGAGCTGGCCCAGCCGACCGAGTGGAATCACGACGGGACCATCCCCTGGGCATTGCTCGACGATGCGCGGCATCGTGGCGTGCAACAGCTGGTGCACGACCTGAACGATGCCTATCGCAGCATTCCGGCCCTGCATGCGCGCGACGCCTCGCCGGAGGGCTTCCGCTGGATCATCGGCGACGACAGCGCACGCAGCGTCTTCGCCTATCTGCGCCAGGGCGGGCCGGATGACCCGCCGGCGCTGGTGGTCTGCAACCTCACTCCGGTGCCGGCGCAGGATTATCGCATCGGCGTACCGCTGGATGGCGCCTGGCAGGAAGTGCTGAACACCGACGGCGCCGCCTATGGCGGGACCAACAGCGGCAATGGCGGCGCGGTGCAGACTGCGGCCGTCGCCAGCCACGGCTTCGCCCAGTCGCTATCGCTGTACCTGCCGCCGCTCGCGGTCCTCGTGCTGATGCCGCAACGCTAGGATGCCGCCGATACCGACGCGGTTATGGCCCGGGCGGAGCTATCCGCTGGGGGCGAGTTGGGATGGGCTCGGCGTCAATTTCGCGGTTTTTTCCGCGCATGCCGCCCGGATCGATCTTTGCCTGTTCGATCAATCCGGCCGGCGGGAGGTCGCCCGCCTGCCGCTGCCGGAATGCACCGACGAGGTCTGGCACGGCTACCTGCCGAATGCCGGCCCCGGCCAGCTTTACGGGTTCCGGGCGCATGGCCCCTACGAGCCGCGCGACGGGCATCGCTTCAACCCGCACAAGCTGCTGCTCGATCCCTATGCGCGGCAGCTCGCTGGCGAGGTCCGCTGGTCCGATGTGCTGTTCGGCTACCGGGTCGGCGCCGCCCGCGCCGACCTGAGCTTCGATCGGCGCGACAGTGCCCCCGCCATGCCGAAATCGGTCGTCGTCGACGACAGTTTCCACTGGGGCGACGACCAGCCGCCCTGCGTGCCCTGGGATCGCACGGTCATCTACGAGGCGCATGTGCGCGGCCTGACCATGCTGCGGGAGGATATCGCGCCGCGCGAACGCGGCACCTTCAGCGCCCTGGCCGATCCGCGCATCATCGACCACCTGCGTGGCCTCGGCGTCACCGCGGTCGAGCTGCTGCCGATCCACGCCTTCCTGCAGGACCGCTTCCTGGTGGCGAAGGGCCTGCGCAATTACTGGGGCTATTCGACCCTCGGCTTCTTCGCGCCCGAGCCGCGCTACCTGGTCGAGCCCTGGATGCGCAACGAGCTGAAGGTGGCGGTTCGCCGGCTGCATGCCGCGGGCATCGAGGTCATCCTCGACGTGGTCTACAACCACACCGCGGAGGGCAGCGAAATGGGTCCGACGCTGTCCTGGCGCGGCCTCGACAACGCCTCCTACTACCGGCTGATGCCGGGTGACGCGCGCGCCCATATCAACGATACCGGCACCGGCAATACGCTGAACATCAGCCATCCGCGCGTGTTGCAGATGGTGATGGACAGCCTGCGCTACTGGGTCCAGCACTACCATGTCGACGGCTTCCGCTTCGACCTCGGCACGATCCTGGGGCGTGAACCCGGCGGCTTCGACCAGGGCAGCGGCTTCTTCGACGCGATCCGCCAGGACCCGGTGCTGGCTCATGTGAAGCTGATCTCGGAGCCTTGGGACATCGGCCCGGGCGGCTACCAGCTCGGCAACCACCCGCCCGGCTTCGCCGAATGGAACGACCGCTACCGCGACGGCATCCGTCGTTTCTGGCGCGGTGACAGCGGCATGCGCAGCGACCTCGCGGCCCGCCTGACCGGCTCGGCGGATCTGTTCGACCATCGGCGCCGCCGCCCCTGGGCCAGCGTGAACTTCCTGGCCAGCCACGATGGCTACACGTTGCGCGACACCAACGCCTATGAGCAGCGGCACAACCTGGCCAATGGCGAGGAGAACCGCGACGGCCATGCCGACAACCACAGCAACAACTGGGGCGTGGAAGGCCATACCGACGACCCGGCCATCAACGCCACCCGTGCGGCGGTGACGCGGGCCATGCTGGCGACGCTGCTCGCCTCCGCCGGCACGCCGATGCTGCTGGCCGGCGACGAGCTGGACCGCACCCAGGGCGGCAACAACAATGCCTATTGTCAGGACAACGAGATCAGCTGGATCGATTGGCGGCATGCCGCGACGCCGGAGGCCACGGCGCTGCGCCGCTTCACTGCCCGGCTCGTCGCGCTGCGCCACCGGCTGCCGCCGTTGCGCCCGGCGAACTTCCTGCATGGCGGCGTGGCGATCCGGCCCGGACTGCAGGATATCGCCTGGTTCGATCAATATGGCCGGGACATGGACACCGAGGCCTGGAACCAGCCCGAGGCCCGGACGCTAGCGCTGCGACGGGCCATGGAAGCTCCCGATGGCAGCGTGGACGCGACCCTTCTCCTGATGAATGCCGATGGTGCTCCGCATGAATTCAGCTTGCCGCCGCCGGACCTCGGCTGGTCCCTCGTGCTCGATACCGCAGCCCCCGATGCCGATGGGCATCCCTTGCAAGGAGGCACGGTGATGGTCGCCGCGCATTCGGTCGTCCTGCTCGCCCTCAGGCTGCCGCCGGCATGAGCGGCTTCGTCCAGGCGACCCGCTGGGGCGCCACCCTGCTCGCCCCCGATCGCACCCGCTTCCGCCTCTGGGCACCGGATTGCAGCACCGTCGGGCTCGAGGTCGAGGACCGGGCGCCGCTGCCGATGCAGGCCGAGGCCGATGGCTGGTTCGCCGTTGAGGCGCCGGTCGGCGCCGGCGCCCGCTACCGCTTCCGCGTCGCGCCGGACCTCCTGGTGCCCGATCCCGCCTCGCGCCTCCAGGCTGGCGACGTGCATGACGCCTCGGTCGTCGTCGACCCGCAGGCCTATCGGTGGCGCAACCCCGGCTGGGCCGGCCGGCCTTGGCATGAGGCGGTGCTCTACGAAATCCATGCCGGCGCCATGGGCGGCTTCGCCGGCGTCGAGGCCGCCCTGCCGCGCCTGCAGGCACTGGGCGTCACCGCCATCGAGCTGATGCCGATCGCCGATTTCCCCGGCACCCGCAACTGGGGATACGACGGGGTGCTTCCCTATGCGCCGGATAATTCCTTCGGCTCGCCGCACGACCTCAAGTCGCTGATCGATACGGCGCACGGCCTTGGGCTGATGGTCTTCCTCGACGTGGTCTACAACCACTTCGGCCCGGACGGTGCCTACCTGCATGCCTATGCCAAGCGCTTCTTCAACGAGGGCGTCCACACCCCCTGGGGTGCCGCCATCGACTTCCGCCAGGCCGCGGTGCGCGAATACTTCGAGGAAAACGCGCTATACTGGTTGCAGGAATACCGCTTCGACGGGCTTCGCTTCGACGCCGTGCATGCCATCGCCGAGGCCGAATGGCTGGCGACGCTCGCCACCCGTATCCGCAGCGAGATCACCGACCGCCAGGTGCATCTGGTGCTGGAGAACGAGAGGAATACCGCCAGCCTGCTGCGCCCGCAGGGCGGTTTCGACGCGCAGTGGAACGACGATGGCCACAACGTCCTGCATCCGCTGCTGACCGGCGAGCGCGAGGGCTATTACGAGGATTTCGCCGATAACGGCGCCACCAAGCTCGCCACCGTGCTGGAACAGGGTTTCCTGTTCCAGGGCCAGCACTCGCCGCATCTCGGGGCCCGGCGCGGCGAGCCCTCGGCGCATCTGCCGCCCACCGCCTTCGTGCTGTTCCTGCAGAACCACGACCAGGTCGGCAATCGCGCCTTCGGCGAGAGGCTGGCGACGCTGGCGCATCCTGAGGCTCTATCCGCCGCCGCCGCCCTGGTGCTGCTCGCACCGCAGATCCCGATGCTGTTCATGGGCGAGGAATGGGGCTCGACCGCGCCCTTCCTGTTCTTCACCGACCACAACGACGAACTTGCCCCGCTGGTGACCGATGGCAGGCGCAAGGAGTTCGCCAAATTCGCCGCCTTCCAGGACCCCGCACGGCGCGAGCGCATCCCCGATCCGAACGATGCCGGCACCTTCACCGCCTCCGCCGCCGATCCGGACGAGGCGCTGCGTCCACCGCACGACGCGATCCTGGTGCTGCACAAGCGGCTGCTGGCGCTGCGCCATGCGCATATCGTACCGGGCCTGCCGGGTGCCCGTGCGCTCGGCGCCCATGCGGTGGGGGATGCCGCGGTGCTGGCCCGTTGGCGGCTCGGCGATGGCCGGGTGCTGACCATCGCCAGCAACCTCGGGCCGGAGGCGGCCGGCTGTTCGGTGACCGGCCAGGTGGTTTTCGAAAGCATGGCGGGCGCTGCCGGGTCGCTGGGCGCGGGTACCTTGCCGCCACGTTCCACCATCGTCCTGCTGACGACGCCGGATGCCGTCGCCGCTGCCGATGGGCCGATGATGAAAGGGCCAGGATGAGTACCGACGAAGCGCTGCGCGGCCTGGCCGAGACCGCCGGGATCGCCGCCTCATGGCGGGACGTGCATGGCACGGATCACGCCGTGGGGGCCGAGACCCTGCGTGCGGTGCTCGCTGCCCAGGGGCTGCCGGATGATCCGGCCGAGGCGCAGCACCTGCTGCGCCGGCTCGATGACCGGCTGCCGCCGCTGCTGACCATGACCATCGGTCCCGATGGCATCGCCATCCCCGGCGCCGAGCCCGGGCACCGCTATACGCTCGATATCGAGGGCGGCGGCCGCGTCGAGGGTCGGCTGGAGGAAGGCTGGGGCCGTGAGGCACGGCTGCCGGCGGTCTCCACCCCCGGCTACCATCGCCTGACCCTCGATGGGGCCCATGCCACCATCGCCGCCGCCCCGCCTCGCTGCGTCACCCTGAACGACCTGGGCGCCGAGACGCATCGCGGCGGCGCGGCCTGGGCACTGGCGGCGCAGATCTATTCGCTGCGACGGCCCGGCGATGGCGGCATCGGCGATTTCGGCGGCGTCGCCGCGCTGGCCCGTGCAGCCGGCGCGCGTGGTGCCACGGCGCTGGCGGTCAGCCCGGCGCATGCGCTCTTCGCCGCCGACCCCGGGAAATACGGGCCCTACTCGCCCTCCTCGCGCATCATGCTGAACGTGCTGCATGCCGACCCGACGGCCGCGCTGGGGCCGCAGGCCGCCGCGCCGGCGGCGCCGGACCTGGGTGAGCTGATCGACTGGCCCGCCGCCACCGCACGCAAGCTGGCGCATCTGCGCCGGCTGTTCGAGGTTGCCGCCGACCATCCCGGCTTCGTCGAATACCGCAGCGAGGCCGGCCCGGCACTCGAGGACCACGCCCGCTTCGAAGCGCTGCATGCCGCGCTGTTCGGCCGTGACCCGGCGCTGTGGCATTGGCGCGACTGGCCGGAGGAGTACCGTGCGCCGCAATCCCCCGGCGTGCAGCGCTTCGCCCGCGACAATCCCGGCGAGGTCGCCTTCCATGCCTTCTGCCAATGGCTGGCCGATGCCTCGCGCGGCGCGGCGCAGCAGGCGGCCCGCGAGGCCGGCATGCCGGTCGGCCTCATCGCCGACCTCGCCGTCGGCACCGATGGCGGCGGCAGCCATGCCTGGTCGCGCCAGCGGGAAATTCTCCCCGGCGTCACCGTCGGCGCACCGCCCGACATCTTCTCGCCGCTCGGCCAGGACTGGGGGCTGACCGCCTTCTCGCCGCTGGAAATGCGGGCCGGCGGCTTCGGTGCCTTCCGTGAATTGCTGCGCTCCGCCTTTCGCCATGCCGGCGGGCTGCGGGTCGACCATGCCATGGGCCTGGCGCGGCTCTGGGTCGTGCCGGCCGGCATGGGGGCAGCGGAGGGCGCCTATCTGCGCTATCCGCTGGAGGACATGCTGCGCCTCCTGGCGCTCGAATCGCACCGCCACCAAGCCATCGTCATCGGCGAGGATCTGGGCACCCTGCCGGAAGGCTTCCACGACCGCGTGGCGCGGGCCGGCATCCTCGGCATGCGCGTGCTGTGGTTCGAGCAGGAGACCGACGGCAGCTTCCGCCCGCCGCATGGCTGGTCGCCGGATGCGGCGGCGATGACCACGACGCATGACCTGCCGACGGTGGTCGGCTGGTGGCGCGGCCTCGACATCGACTGGCGCGACCGGCTCTCGCTGTTTCCCGCGGCCGATACGGCGCGGCAGGAAATGGCCAGCCGAGCCAAGGACCGCAGCGCGCTGTGGCGGGCGATGCAGGAGAGCGGCGCCGCCAGCGGACCCGAACCCGCCGCCGACGCGCCGGAAGCCGTGGTGGATGCCGCCCTGGCCCAGGTTGCCAGCGCCTCCTGCGCCCTGGCCATCCTGCCGATCGAGGATGCGCTGGCCTTGCCGGAACAGCCCAACCTGCCGGGCACGGTGGACGGACATCCCAATTGGTGCCGCCGCCTGCCCGGCGATGCCGCCACCCTGCTCGATGCACCCGAGGTCGCCCGCCGGATCGGCGCCTTCGCCCAAGCCCGGCCCCGAGGATGACCATGCCCAACCCGCTGAACGCGACCGCCCGGCTGCAATTCCACGCTGGCTTCACCCTCGACGACGCCGTCCCCCTGGTTCCCTATTTCGCCAGCCTCGGCATCAGCCACCTTTATGCCTCGCCGATCCTGAAGGCCCGGCCCGGCTCCACCCATGGCTACGACATCGTCGACCATGGCGTCATCAACCCGGAACTGGGTGGCGAGCCGGCCTTGGCCCGGCTGGTCGCGGCGCTGAAGGCGGCCGGACTTGGTCTCATCCTCGACATCGTGCCGAACCACATGGGCGTCGGCGGCGAGGACAATGCCTGGTGGCTCGACGTGCTGGAATGGGGCCGGCAAAGCCCCTATGCCGGCTTCTTCGACATCGACTGGGAACCGGTCGACCGCGCTTTGCAGAACCGCATGCTGGCGCCCTTTCTCGGCGCGCCCTATGGCGAGGTGCTGGCCTCGGGCGATCTGACGCTGCGCTTCGATGCCGCCACCGGCCAGTTCTTCGCGCAGTATTTCGAGCACCGCTTCCCCATCGCGCCGCAGCACTACACGCATGTGCTGCGCGGCGCCGGCGATCCGGCGCTCGAGGATCTGGCGCAGCAATTCGGCCGCATCGGCCTGCACCTGCGGGACCGCACCGTGGCCCGCGCCGCCGCGGCCGAAGGGCATCGGGCCCTGCAGGCGCTGGCTGCGCGGCCGGATGGCGCGGCACGGATCGAGGCGGCGCTGGCCGCTTTCGATCCGTTGGACGACGAGGGCCGCGACCGGCTGCACCGTTTGCTGGAACGCCAGCATTACCGCCTCGCCTGGTGGCGCGCCGCGGCGGATGAGATCAACTGGCGCCGCTTCTTCGACATCACCTCGCTGGCCGGCCTCCGTGTCGAGCTGCCGGAGGTTTTCGACGCGACGCATGAGCTGATCTTCAAGCTCTATGCCGATGGCGACATCGACGGCGTGCGGATCGACCACATCGATGGCCTGGCCGATCCACGCAGCTATTGCCGCAAGCTCTATCGCCGCATGCAGACCATCCGGCCGGACCGCAAGCCGCTCATCTGGGTCGAGAAGATCCTGGCGCCTTTCGAATCGCTCCGCACCGACTGGCTGGTCGACGGCACCACCGGCTACGACTTCATGGACGAGGCCAGCGGCGTGCTGCACGACCCGGCCGGCGAGGCGCCACTGACCGCGCTCTGGACCGAAAGCACCGGCCGCTCCGGGCATTTCGAGGATGAGGCGCGCGAGGCACGGCGGCAGATCCTGCGGGACAACCTCGCCTCCGAACTGAACGCGACCGCCGCCGCCCTGAAGCGCGTTGCCCGGCGCGACCTGGCGACGCGGGACTTCACCCTGACCGCGCTGCGCCGTGCCCTGGTCGAGGTGCTGGTGCATTTCCCGATCTACCGGCTGTACATCTCGACCGGTGGCCGCAGCGCCGACGACAAGCGCATCCTGGACTGGGCGCTGGCCGGCGCGCGGCGGACCATCCGCGCCGCCGACCGTCCGCTGCTCGATCTGCTGGATAGCTGGCTCGGCGGCGAGCCGCCGCGCAGCCTGCCGCCGGTGCTGCGCCGCGAACGCCTTGCCGCCGCGGTGCGGTTCCAGCAGCTCTCGGCTCCGGTCGCCGCGAAAAGCGTGGAGGACACTGCCTTCTACCGTTATGGCCGGCTGATCTCGCGCAACGAGGTCGGCTCCGACCCGGGCCGTTTCGCCGTCACCCCGGCCGGCTTCCACGGCGGGGCCAAGGCCCGGGCGAAGCATTTTCCGCGCGCGCTGCTGGCGACCGCGACGCATGACCATAAGCGCGGCGAGGATGTCCGCGCCCGGCTCGCGGTGCTCTCCGAGATCCCGGAGGAATGGGCCGCCGCGGTGCAGCGCTGGACCCGGCTGAACGCGCCGCTGCGCAAGACGCTCGACGACGGCGCGGCGCCGGGGATGAGCGCCCAGCTCATGCTGTACCAGACGCTGGTCGGCGCCTGGCCGCTCGGCCTCTCGCCAAACGATGAGCCCGGGGTCGCCCACTTCCTCGAACGCGTCGCCGCCTGGCAGGACAAGGCGCTGCGGGAGGCCAAGCGGCGCACCGAATGGGCGGTGCCCAATGCCGAATACGAGGCCGCCTGCCGCGATTTCATCGTCACCAGCATGGCCGCCGATCGGGCCAGCCATCTGCGCGAGGAAGTCGCTGGCTTCGCCGGCCGCATCGCCGTCGCCGGGGCGGTGAACGGGCTGGCGCAGCTGCTGCTGCGCTGCACCGCGCCGGGCGTGCCCGACCTGTATCAGGGCACCGAATTCTGGGATCTCAGCCTGGTCGATCCGGACAACCGCACCCCGGTCGACTGGCAGGCCCGCATCGCCGCCCTGGCGGCGGGCGAGGCGCCCGACGCGCTGATGGAGGCCTGGCGCGATGGCCGGGTGAAGCAGGCCATCCTCGCTCGAATTCTGGCGTTGCGGACAGCGAAGCCGGCCATCTTCGCCGGCGGCGACCACCTGCCGCTGACCGTCGAGGGCCCCGCCGCCGCACATGTCCTGGCCTATGCCCGGGTCCATAAGGAGGGCGTGGTCATCGCCGTGGCCACCCGGCTGCCCGCCGCGCTGCTGGGCGACCAGCCGCTGCCGCTTGTGCCGGTGGCGGAATGGGGCGGAACCGAACTCGTTCTGCCGCGTCTGGTCGGGGCGCCCCGTTGGCGTGACGCCTTGACCGGAGCAGTCCTCGAGACGCGCGAGGATCGGTTGCCCCTGGCCGAGGTGCTTGCACGCCTGCCGGTTGCGCTGCTGGAGGTGGGATGAGCCGTATCGTCGTCGTCTCCAACCGGGTTCCGGTTCCAGCCGGTAACTCGGGACATGCGGGGGGGCTTGCCGTGGCCCTGCTCGGGTTGATGCAGCGGCGTGGCGGGTTGTGGTTCGGCTGGAGCGGGGCGGTGACCGATGCCCATGCGCCGCCCGCCTTCGCCCAGCGTGGCGCCGTCGGCTATGCGACGCTCGACCTGACCGAGGCCGAGCATCAAGGCTACTACACCGGCTATTCGAACGGCGTGCTCTGGCCGATGCTGCATGCGCTGCCGCATCTCATGTCGTTCCGAAGACAGGATCTCGACATCTACCGGCGGGTGAACAAGCGCTTCGCCGCCTGCCTGACGCCCTTGCTGCGCAGCGACGACCGGATCTGGGTGCATGATTATCACCTGATGTCGTTGCCCGGTGCGCTCCGCAGCCAGGGCATCCGCAACCCGACCGGTTTTTTCTTGCATGTGCCCTTTCCGGCACCGGAGGCGGTGGCCGTCGCCCCCGGCATCCGCGGCCTGGTGCAGGATGTGCTGGCGGCCGACCTGCTCGGCTTCCAGACCAGCGCCGACCGGGATAATTTCGCTGCCAGCGCCAGCGATTTCGCCGGCGCCAGCCGTACCGGCGACCATATGATCGAGTTGGACGGAAGGCCGATCCGGCTTGGCGTCTTCCCGGCCGAGATCGCCGCCCGCGAATTCGCCGCCACCGCCGCGACCCAGGTGGAGAAGGAGCCGGCACGGCTTTTGGCGAACTCGCTACGGGACCAGGCGCTGCTGCTCGGCATTGACCGGCTGGACCCGACCAAGGGCCTGCCGGAACGGCTGGATGCCTTCCGCCGCGTCATCTCCCGCCGCCCGGCCCGCAGCGCCACCATGCTGCAGATCGCCGCACCCTCACGCGAGGATGTGGTGGCCTATCAACGGCTGCGCGCCGAGGTGGACAGTGCGGCAGGCGCCATCAACAGTGAATTCGGCGAGCCGGACTGGTTGCCGTTGCGCCTGCTGGCGCGGCCGCAGACCCGCGATACCGTGGCGGGCTTCATGCGCCTGGCCCGGGTCGGGGTGGTGACGCCGCTGCGCGATGGCATGAATCTGGTCGCCAAGGAATATGTCGCGGCGCAGGACCCGTCGGACCCCGGAGTGCTGGTGCTCTCGCGCTTTGCCGGCGCGGCGGCCCAATTGGATTCGGCCCTGCTGGTCAATCCGCATGATGCGGAGGGCATGGCCGAGGCGTTGCACCGGGCGCTCGACATGCCGCTGGCCGAGCGGCAGGAGCGCTGGCAGGCTTGCTGGGACGCCATCGCGGGCGCCACGCCGGAAGGCTGGGGCGAGGATTTTTTGCGCGCCCTGGCTCCGGGCGACCTGGCACGCTTGCCGGTCGCCGGAAGCGCCCAGTCGGCGGCAGCCGCCGGAAGCGCATAGACGGCGGCAGCCGGCGGAAGCACATAGACGGCATAACCGGCGCAACGGCATCATCTCCCCGGCTTTCGCGGGGGAGATGATGCATGGCTGACTACGATCTGGTGGTGCGTGGCGGGACGGTCGCCAGTGGTCTTGGCACCATGCGTTGCGACATCGGCATCAACGGCGGCCGGATCGTGGCCTTGGCCGAAAGCATCAAGGGCGGCGCCGCGACCCTCGATGCCGGTGGCCTGCTGGTCCTGCCGGGCGGCGTCGATACCCATTGCCACATCGAGGAGCCGTCGCGAGGCGGCTATACCAGCGCCGGCGGCGCGCCCGTCACCGAAGTGACGGTGCAGGAGGAGAGCTTCGGCTCCGCCAGCGTCTCCGCCTTCGCCGGCGGCACCACCAGCGTGGTCTGCTTCATCCCGCAATGGAAGGGCGAGGGCATCCTGCCCCGGCTGGCCGATTACGAGGCGCGGGCGGCCAAGGGCATGGTCGACTACAGCTTCCACCAGGTGATCAGCGACGCAACCGAGGACGTGCTCGAGCGCGAAGTGCCGCAGATCGTCGCCAAGGGCATCCGCAGCCTGAAGGTCTTCCTGACCTATGAGCCGTTGCACCTCAGCGATGAACAATACCTTAAGGTGCTGGTAACCGCCCGACGCCATGCTTGCCTGGTGACGGTGCATTGCGAGAATTACGCCGCGATCAATTGGCGGACGGAGGCCTTGCTGAAGGCCGGCTTGACTGCGCCGAAATACCACGCCTGGTCCCGCCCGCCGGTGGTGGAGCGCGAGGCGACGCACCGCGCCATCGCCCTGGCCGAGCTGGTGGACCAGCCGATCCAGGTCTTCCACGTGAGCTGCGCCGAGGCGGCGGAGGAGATCGCGCGCGCCCAGTACCGCGGTGTCAAGGTCTGGGGCGAGACCTGCCCGCAATACCTGGCGCTGACCGCGGCCGACATGGACCGGACCAGTGACAAGAACGGGGGCTTCGAGGGCGCCGCCTACATGTGCAGCCCTTCGCCCCGCACGGTGGAGGAGCAGGGCCGGGTGTGGGAGATGATCCGGCGCGGCACGCTGGATGTGGTGTCCTCCGACCATTGCGGCTTCAGCATGGGCAGGCCCGGCATGGGCAAGCAGTCCGGCGGGACGGCGGTATCCTTCCGCGACATCCCGAACGGCATCCCCGGCCTTGCCGCCCGGCTGCCCATCCTGTTCAGCGAGGGGGTCTCGAAGGGCCGCATCAGCCTCGATCATTTCGTCCGGCTGACCGCGACCAACCCGGCCCGGCTGATGGGGCTGGCACCGCGCAAGGGGGCCATCGCGATCGGCGCCGACGCCGATCTGGCGCTGTGGAACCCAAGGAAGAAGGTCACCATCACCAATGCGCTGATGCAGCATGCCATCGACTACACGCCCTATGAGGGGCTCGAGGTCACCGGCTGGCCGGTGGCGACGGTGCGCCGCGGCGCGGTGGTCATGCGCGACGGCGTGGTGCAGGCCGAACCGGGGACCGGGCGATTCCTCGCCCGCGGACCTTATGATTTCATTGCGCCCCGTGGCGTGGTGGCGAATGGCTTCGACGCCGCGCCGCCGCCCGGAAGCTGACAGGAGGGTTTTCCGTGGTCCCGATCGAGCCGAGCTACACGGCCTATAATGCCGATGAGGAACCCTGGCGCCTCGCCCGGCTGATCCGTACCGACGGGCGGGTGCGCGAGTTGCTGCGGATCATTACCGCCGAGGTGGCGGAGGGCGAGGGCACCGTCGGCGAACGGCTCTGGACCAGCCATGTCAGCCGGCTGCACGACGAGCGCGGCACGCTCTGCGCCCATGTGAGCGCGGCCCTGGGTGGTTCGGGCTGGCTGCCGGTGATCGCCCTGGCCCTGTCCCGCGCCTGGGACGGCGAGGATGAGGGAGAGGTGGATTTCATCGTCGAGGGCGAGACCATTCCCTGGCCCTTGGAATCGATCCTGATGGACCCGGAGACACTTTAATCCGGCTCAAATGAAACCTGGGCATAAGTCCATAACGCATTGTATTTGCTAAATTCAGCAAGCGGAATTGTGCGATTTAGGGATTTATCGCCCGGGTAGCCAGGCAGCATTTTATAAGTACATATTCCTATAACCGGCTGCGCTCCCGCCGGCAAGGATTTCCGTGCCTCAGGCATCCTCGACCGTCGGGCGGCCGGTGACGAAGCGCCAGTGATGCCACAGCAGCCGCGCCGCCAGCGACCGCCAGGGCGCCCAGCGCAGGGCCAGCGCCGCCAGCGCCTTCGGCCCCGGTCGCGCCTCCAGCCCCAGCAGCTGCGCCGCGCTCGCCGCCAGCGCCAGGTCGCCACTGGGGAAGATATCCGGGCGTTGCTCGGCGAACAGCAGATGCACCTCGGCGGTCCAGGGGCCGAGGCCCTTCACCGCGGCGATATGCGCGACCGCCGCCGCATCCTCCAGCGCCGGCAGCCCGGCGAAATCCAGCCGCCCGTCCAGGCAGGCGGTGGCCAGCGACCGGGCATGCGCCGCCTTGGGTCGCGACAGCCCGGCGATGCCGCAGAGCGTCGCATCATCCAGGGTCAGCAGCCCGGCCGGCTCCAGCGCGCCCGGCAGGGCGGCCAGCCGGCGCCAGATGGCCGCGGCCGCCTGGTTGCTGATCTGCTGGCCGCAGATGGCGCGCAGCAGGCCGGGGAAGCCCGGCGCGCGGCTGCGCCAGGGCAGCGGCCCGGCAGCGGCCTCGATGCCGGCCAGGCGCGGATCCTGCGCCACCAGCGCCTGCAGCCCGGCGATGGCCCAAGGCGGTGGCAAAGGGAACGCCCCTGGAGGTGCCATTGAAGATGCCATCGGAGATGCCGCTGGGGGCGCCAACGGGGGGACAGGCGGCGGGGCGGGGGAGGGAGGGACCATCCCCGCCGCCTATAGGCCGCGAAAGCCACCCGGGTAAGTCACCGGATGTCGGTTGCGGCTGGTCCCGGACCGCGCCGGCGGGGGGAGCCGGCGCGACCATGCCCTCAATCTATGCCCTGGATGTTGCCGGCCAAGCCCCTGGACAAGGCGAATTGCAACGATCTGCAACGCTGGGGGCTTCGGCAACAGGGCGCAACAACGCACTGCGCGGGATGCCGCCGGGCGCGCTATGTTACAATCACCATGGAACCCCAACCCCACATCCTGGTCGTCGACGACGACCGCGAAATCCGCGATCTCCTGTCCAAATTCCTTGAGCGGCAGGGCATGCGCGTGGCCGCCGCCCGGGATGCGAAGGAGGCGAGGCGGCTCTGGCCGCTCGGCCGCTACCACCTGGTGGTGCTGGACCTGATGCTGCCGGGCGAAAGCGGCCTGGAATTCGCCAAATGGCTGCGCAGCCAGGGCGACGTGCCGATCGTCATGCTGACCGCCATGGGCGACGAGACGGACCGGATCGTCGGCCTCGAACTCGGCGCCGACGACTACCTCAGCAAGCCCTTCAACCCGCGCGAGCTGCTGGCCCGGGTCCGCGCCGTGCTGCGCCGCGCCTCGGGCGAGGCCGGCGCGCCGAAGGAGCCACCCTCCAAGGCGATCCGCTTCGGCGGTTGGGTGTTGGAGCCGGCGCGGCGCCGGCTGCTCAACCCGGATGGCGCGGAGGTGCCGCTGACGGGGGGCGAATACGAGCTGTTGCAGGTGCTGGTCGAGCGGCCGAACCGGGTGCTGACGCGGGACATGCTGATGGATCTGCTGCGCGGCCGCCAGGCCGGGCCCTTCGACCGCGCCATCGACGTCGCCGTCTCCCGGCTGCGGCGCAAGCTGGAGGATGACGGGCGCAACCCGAGCCTCATCAAGACGGTACGCGGCGGCGGCTACGTGCTGGCCGCGACGGTGGAGCGGAGTTGAGCGACACCCTGCCGCCTCCGGCCAATAACACGCCCGCCGCGAACCTTCCGAAGCCCTGGCCGGTCTGGCGGGTCTGGCCGCGCAGCCTTGCCGGGCGCACCGCGCTGGTGCTGCTGCTGGCGCTGACCATGGTGCAGGCGGCGGGGCTGACCATCCATGCGCTGGACCGCGTCGACCTGCAGCGCTTCGCCCAGGCGCGGGAGATTTCGGCCCGGGCGATCAGCGCCTGGCGCACCGTGATCCTGGCGCCGACCGAGCGCCGCGCGGCGATGCTGGCCGAGCTGGAATTGCCGACCGAGCTTTCCGCCAGCCTGGACGAGCGGCCGCTGGCGCGGCTCGACCAGCCACCGGTGCCGCCGCAGATCGCCCGGATGCTGCGGCTCGACCTGCTGAGCGGCGGGCCGCCGCGATTCCGGCCGCGCGAAGTCATCACGTCCTGGGATTTCCGCAGCCCCTGGGAGGCGCCGCCCTGGGGCGTTGGACGAGGGAGCGGGAGCGGCCATCCGCCGGGCGAGGGGAAGCCCCCCCGTGGCGAGCGGCCGGCGCCGCCGAGCGGTGCCACCGCCTTGCCGGGCCTGTTCGGCGGCAACGGGCCGAGCTTCCTGGTCAGCCTGCGGCTGCCGAGCGGCGAATGGCTGAACCTGCGCATCGCGCTGCCGCCGCCGCGGCCCTGGCATTCCGAGACCTTCCTGATCGCCTTCGTGGCGATGACCATGGCCGCCGGCCTGTTGACCCTCTGGGCGGTACGCCGGCTCACCCGGCCGGTGCGGGCCCTGGCCGAGGCGGCGGAGCGGCTGGGCCGCGACGTGAACGCCCCGCCGATGCCGGAGGCCGGGCCGACTGAGGTCGCCAAGGCGGCGCATGCCTTCAACACCATGGCCGAGCGCATCCGCCGCTTCGTCAGCGACCGGACCCAGATGCTGGCCGCCATCGGGCATGATCTGCGGACCCCGATCACCCGGCTGCGGCTGCGTGCCGAGTTCATGGACGACGACGAGCAGCGGCGGAAGATGCTGTCGGACCTCGACGAGATGGAGGCGATGGTGGCGGCGACGCTGGCCTTCGCCCGCGACGATTCCGCCGGCGAGCCGACCGTCGCCCTCGACCTTGCGGCGCTGTGCCGGACGGTGCTGGACGAGGCGGCGGATGCGCGGCCGGATCTCGCCGAGGCGATCGGCTATGCCGGGCCGGAGCGGCTGACGGTCAGGGCCCGCCCGGTGGCGCTGAAGCGGGCGCTGGCCAATCTGGTGGGCAATGCGCTGGCCTATGGCAATGCGGCGCGGCTGGTGCTGACGGCGCCGGAGACGCCGGGCCAGGGCGCGTTGGGCCAGGGGGCGTTGGGCCAGAAATCGGACCAGGGAGCAGGCAAAGGGGCGGGCCAAGGGGCCGGGCGCTCGGTGCGGCTGGCGGTGGAGGATGACGGGCCGGGCATTCCGCCCGACCTGCTGGAGGCGGTGTTCCAGCCCTTCCGCCGGCTGGAGGGCAGCCGCAACCGCGAGACCGGCGGGACCGGGCTGGGCCTGCCGATCGCCCGGAACATCCTGCGGGCGCATGGCGGCGACGTGGTGCTGCGCAACCGCCCGGGCGGTGGGC
>JAQGIA010000276.1 GCA_028291445.1 Belnapia sp. | reverse complement strand
GCCCCCCGCGTGGCGATGCTGGCGGCGAGGAAGACCGCGAAGTTGAAATGGGCCGCGCCGGAGGCGATGGTGACGATCTTGTAGGGGATCGGCGTCAGCCCCTTGATGAGGATGACCAGCGCGCCCCACTGGTCGTACCAGCCCTGGAAGCGGGCCATGGCATCGGCATAGCCGTAGGCGGCGAGCACCGGCGCGGCCAGCGCGTCGAACAGGAAATAGCCGATGACATAGCCGAGCACCCCGCCGATCACCGAGGCGGCGGTGCAGATGGCCGCGTAGCGATAGGCCATCTCGGGCCGGGCGACGCACATCGGGATCAGCATCGCATCGGGCGGGATGGGGAAGAAGCTGCTCTCGGCGAAGCTCACCCCGGCCAGATAGGCCGGCGCGCGGCGATGTGCGGCCAGCGCCAGCACGCGGTCATAGAGTGCACGCAGCATAAGGGTCCCCTGAACAACCGGGCGGCCTTCGCATGCCCCAGGCTTCGGCGCAATTCACGCCACTTGTGCCTCCCTCTGCGGCGGATGCATAGGGACCGGTTGCCGTCATGCGCCAGGCGCGGTTGCCGCCCGGTGCCCTGCAATGCTCTCATGCCAATCCAGCCGCCCCGATGCCCTGTCGGCAAGCCAAACCCTGCAAGGACCCGCCCGATGCCCGGACCCATTGCCCCCGGCACCAAGAAGGCGGTCGCCCTGCTGCTCGGCTGCGGCGTCGTCACCGCCGCGCTGGCCATGGGCCTACGCCAGAGCCTCGGCCTGTTCCTGGCGCCGATGACCACGGCCCAGGGCTGGAGCGCCAGTGGCTTCGCCTTCGCCATCGCCCTGCAGGTGCTGGTCAACGGCATCACCCAGCCGATCTGGGGCCAGATGGCGGACCGCATCGGTGGCCGGCGGGTCATCATGATCGGCGCCGTGCTGCAGGTCATCGCGCTGCTCGGCATGGCACTGTCCAGCACGCTGTTCTGGTTCACTTTCTTTGCCGGTATCGTCATGGGCTGCGCCGTCTCGGCCGCCGGCATGCCGGTCATCATGGCCAGCCTGACCCGGTTGCTGCCGGATAGCCTGCGCGGCCGGGCGACCGGGCTCGGCACCGCGGGCTCGTCCTTCGGGCAGTTCCTGGTGGTGCCGCTGGTCGCCTTCGGCATCGCCGGGGCGGGCTGGCAATGGGCGATGCTGGCGATCGCCGCCGTTTCGCTGCTGATGATCCCGCTCGCCCTGCCGTTGAACGACCAGGCCGCCGTGCCGGTCGCCGGCGCCCCCGCCGAGGAGAAGGCCGGGGTCGCGCTGCGCCGGGCGCTGGGCGACCCGACCTTCTGGTTCCTGTCCTTCGGCTTCTTCGTCTGCGGCATGCATGTCAGCTTCATGGCCGTCCACCTGCCGGGCTTCGTCGCCAGCTGCCACTTGCCGATCGGGGTCGGCGCCGCCGCCATCAGCCTGATCGGGCTGTTCAACGTCTTCGGCTCGCTGACCGCCGGGGAGCTTTCCAGCAAGTGGAAGCGGCGGGAGCTGCTGGTCATCATCTATGCCGCGCGCGGCGTGCTCATGGGCGGCTTCATGATGGTGGAGAAGACCACCACCAGCGTGCTGGTCTTCTCGGCGATCATGGGACTGCTGTGGCTGAGCACGGTGCCGCCGACCGTGGCGCTCTGCGCCCGCAACTTCGGCACCCGCTGGCTGGCGACGATCTTCGGGCTGGTCTTCCTCGGCCACCAGGTCGGCGGCTTCACCGGGGCCTGGCTGGGCGGGGTGATCTTCGACCGGACCGGCAGCTACGACCGGATGTGGCTGGTGGCGGTGATCGCGGCCTTCGCCGGGGCGATATTCTCGGCGTTCTGCCGGGATGGTGCCCCGGGCGGGGCGCAGCAGGTGGTGCCGCCCCGGGTCCCCGAAGGGCGCACCGCGGCGGCCTGATCGCCGCCGCGGACCCCGTGTCAGACCAGGCAACGACCAGTCCGTAGAATCGGCGTTGGGAAGGTCTGGATCGGGCTGGATATGATGCCGCACCGCGACGACAGGTTGGCGATGACGGTATCGGGCGAATATGGTTTGGACACGCAACCATCGCCAGGGGCACCGGCCGGTGCCGGACGAGCGGGATCGCCGGTAACGTAAAGACATCGCCGGCGGTGCGGGGCGCCTTCGTTGCCTCCGTGCCATAACCTCCTTCCGCCAGGCGCAGGCCGATCACTGCAGGATCCGGCAGCAAGCGGCCTGGTGTCGGCCTGGCGCGACGCCTGATGCAGCCGGGGCAGGGCACCGCGGCGATGAGCCTGGCCCAGGGCACGGTCTGACGCTGCGCTTCCCACCACGCCGCAGCCGGCGGCCATCCCGGCCTGAGCCGGGCGGCAGCGCCTCGACTTCAGCCCGGCGCCCCGGCCCCGGCTGCCGCGGCGAAGCCGGCGAAGGCCGCCAGATAGGCCCGGGCCATCGCTGCCCGGCCGCTGACCGCGGGGATGCCGGCGCAGAGCCCTGCCTGCACCCCCGGCTCCATCGCCCGCCGCATCGCCCGCAACAGGTCCTGCCGGTTGCCGGTGCGGAACAGCAGGCCGGAGACGCCATCCGTCACCTTCTCCGCCATGCCGCCGATGTCGCCGCAGAGCACCGGCCGGCCGGACTGGAAGGCTTCCTGGATCACCACCGGGGAGTTCTCCCACCAGGTGCTCGGCACCACGACGTAGTCGCAGTCCCGCATCAGCCGTCCCACCGCGGCATTGTCGTAGGGGCCGGCGAATTCCAGGCAGGGATGCCGCGCCACGGCCGCCTCGAAGCGTGCCACGAATTCCGCCGGCTGGCCGATCATCACCCCATGGATGCGGATGCGTAAGCGCCCGGCCAGCGCCGGGTCGGCCTCGACCAGCGCCGCCACCTCCAGCAGCAGCTCCACCCCCTTGAAGGGGTTGATCTGGCCGAAATAGCCGAAGACCCAGTGATCCTCGCCCGCCTGTTTCGGCCCAGGCTTCCTAGGTGGGGCCGGCGGCGCCGCGTCGCGCAGCCCGTTCTCGATCACCGCGATCCGGGCCGCGGGCAGGCCCCAATCCGCCATCCGCCCGGCGAGGAAGCGGCTGGGCGAGACGAAGCCCCCGAGCCCACCCAGCGCATCCCGCAGGAAGCGCTCGCGCATCGCGAAGCGGGCGGCGCCGCGTTCGGGGAAGCAGGCGGCGCAGGCCTCGGGCGCCGACGCCGGGCAGAGCGTCCGGGCCGGCCGCGTCACCATCTGGCCGGAGTGGTGGCAGATCGCCAGGTATTCATGCAGCGTGAGCACCGTGGGCACCGGCAGCGCGCGCAGGCTGTTCACCCCGAAATTCAGGAAATGGTGGAAGTTCAGCAGCCGGATGCCATCGGCTTCGACGATCCGCGCCAGCTGCGCCGTCACCTCGGGGCTGGCGATATGGTAGAAGGGGTCGTAGCTGCCGGCATCGACATGCACCACCCGCTCCCGCGCCGAGCCCAGCCGTAGCCGTGCGCGGTCCTGCTCCGGGCAGGCGGCGACGAAGATGGCATCGACGCCGATCTCGCAAAGCCCGGTGAACAGCGCATGGGCGGCGATCTCCGCCCCGCCGCGCGACAGCGCCGGGTGGACATGCGACAGCACCGCGATGCGGCCGGGATCACGCTCGGGCATCATCCGCCTCCAGCGCCCGGTTGACCCAGCCGGCCAGCGCCGAGCCGACCCCCGCCTCGCCGATCCGCCAGCCGGGCGCCGCCAGCACCTGCATCCCGCCCGGCGCCCGGCCCAGGCCGTTGTCGCCATGCCGCCCGCCGAGGAAGACCGGCAGGCGTGGCAGCAGCGCGGCGAGGCCGGCGGTGTTCCAGGCGAAGCCATCGGCGCCCGGCGGCTGGCCTTCCCCGAGATCGAGGCCCTGCAACCCGTCCGTGTCCTTCGCCAAGGCCGCCAGCGCCGCGCGCCAGCCGGCCGGCGCCAGGAAGACGCCCGGGCCGAGGAACAGGAAGCGCGCCGCCCCCACCGCCTGCAAGGCCCGCGGCAGCGTCCGCAGGGCGTGGCTTGCGTCCTCGATGAAGAACAGGCTGCACGGCACGCCCAACCTGGCCTCCAACCCGGCGAAGATCGCCAGGATCTCCGGCCGGATGCCGCCGCGCTCGGCCAGCAGCACCAGCCCCATATCGCCGCCGATACCCGCTTGGCCCAGCTCCTCGGCCAGCAGGAAGGCGTCGCTCCGGTCGGCCGGCATCGCGAGCACCACCGCGCGCCGGGCCGGCGCTACCCGCCAGGGCTCGCAGCCGCCGAGCCGGGCCACCGCATCCGCCTGCAAGGCCCGGGCGAAATCGCCGAAGAAGCCCTCGTGCCGCAGCGATGGAAACAGCGCCAGCACCGCCTCGGGCGCCGCCGAATGGCCGATCCGCCGCATCGTCTTGGCCGGCACCAGCTGGTTGGCCGAGGTGCCGTCGGCGAAGACCAGCTTCAGGATCGGCTCGCCGGCATCCTCGACATCGATGGCGCCGCGGAAGGCGGCGACGAAGCCGATGCGGTCCAGCAGCGGGCCGATATCAGGGAAGGTATCGCGCAGGTCGTGCCGCGGCTTGTGGTAGGTCGCCTGCGGATCGGCCCGCACGACGGTATCGCCGAATTTCATGGCGAAGCCGTTGACGCGCTTGGTCGGGCTCAGCGCCCAGCCCTCGACGAAGGCGCCGAAGCCGGGCAGCAGCAAAATGCGGTCGACGCTCGCCTGGGCATTGCCGCCGGCCCGCGCCGTCTCCGGCAGCCAGCTTTCGGCCGAGGTGATCATCCGTTGCAGGGGCAGGGCGGTGGCGCGGTCGCAATTGCCGCGGATCTGCTCGAACTGCTCCATGGCGGCGCTGGGCTCCAGCACCCGTACCGGTTTCATCCCGCGCTGGAAGAAGGCCAACCCCTCGCCGAAGAAGATATACAGCTCGAAATCACCGGCGGGCGGCCGCCAATCCACCAGGATGGCGCCGAAGACCGCATGGGCCTGGGCCGGCAGGTCGCTGCGGGGAAAGCTGGTCAGCGACACCGCCGCCGCGTGCTTCTTGCCATCGAATACGATGGCCGGAAATTCCAGTGGCTGGTCGCGCGCCAGCCAGCCGCAGACCCAGATGACGCCGGCCGCATCGACCGCCACGCTTTCGATGAAGCCGCGGAGATTGGCCGCGACCGGGCGCAACTGCACGCCCATCAGCGTCGCTGCCGCCGCTTCCCGCAGGGTACCGAGCCGCTGCAGCACGGAGGCCCCGGCAGCGGCGGGGACGACGGATTCAGCCATGGGTTGCAGGCTACCATCGCGCTGGCCACCAAGGGAACCGGGTTGGCCAAGGGGTTGGGACCTGGCGGACCGCATGACATCCTGCGGCAAAAGTCGAGGGAAACGTCCGATGCCCACCACCCGCCGCGCCCTGCTCGCCGCGCCCGCCTTGCTCGCCGCACCCCTGCTGGCCGCACCCGCGCGGGCCGAGACCTTCCCCGATCACCCGGTCACCATGGTGGTGCCCTTCGCCCCCGGCGGCTCCCCTGATATCGCCGCCCGGCTGGTGGCGCCGGGGATGTCGGCGGCACTCGGCCAGCCGGTGGTGGTGGAGAACCGGGCGGGGGCCGGCAGCACCATCGGCACCCGCAGCGTGCTGGCTGCCCGCCCGGATGGCTATACCGTGCTCATGGGCAGCATCAGCTTCATGATGGCGCCGCTGACCATGGACCCGGTGCCCTTCGATTCCGCGGCGTCCTTCCGGGTGGTCAGCCTGCTGGCGACCGTCCCCTATATCCTGGTGGTCCGCGCCGACTTCCCGGCCCGGACCCTGGCCGAATTCCACGCCTTTGCCGCCGCCAATGCGGGGAAGCTGAACTATGGCTCGGCCGGTAACGGCACGCCGCTGCACCTGGGCGGCGAGCTGTACCGGCTGATGACCGGCACCGGCATGACCCATATCGCCTATCGCGGCACCGGCCCGGCCATGGCCGATCTGCTGGCCGGCAATGTGCAGATGGTCTTCGCCGACCTGCCTGGCGCTGCACCGCATATCAAGGCCGGCACCGTCCGCCCGCTGGCCTCCCTGGTGCAGGACAGGCTGGCCGGCTTCCCCGATGTGCCAACCATGGCCGAGAGCGACCCGCGGCTGCGCGACTACGATGTCTATACCTGGACCATGCTCTCGGCCCCCAAGGCGACCCCCGACGGACCGGTCCAGCGGCTGCACGAGGCGCTGGCCAAGGCGGCGCGGGAGCCGGCCCTGCAACCGCGACTAGCCGATCTCGGCTTCGCCCTGGTGATGAACAGTCCGGCGGAGGGCGATGCCTATCTGGCGCGGGAACAGGCAAAATGGGGTGCGATCATCAAGCGGGCCGGCATCAAGGCTGATTTCTAGGCGGTTCATCCTTGACCTGACGGTCTCGGCCACGCGATATTTGGCCCGTCCGATTAGCGATGCGGGAGAGTGCGCCGCGGCCTGAACAGCCGCTGCGCCGCCGACGGAGCAACCCCCCAGGAAACTCTCAGGCGCCAGGGACCGCTTCGCTAGGACGATCTGGAGAGAGGTGCCGCAAGGCATCCACCGAAGGGGATGCCCGGCCTTGCCCATGCGGCATGTCCGGGTGACGCTCTCAGGTACCGTGACAGATGGGGGCAGCCACCACAGGGGAAATATCCCCCGGCTGCGAACCCGTGTCATGGAGCCCGGCCTTATGAGCAAGATCGCCGTCATCGGATCCGGCATCACCGGCGTCACAACCGCGCATGCGCTGATCGAGCGGGGCCATTCGGTCATCGTCATCGATCGCCAGCGCTATGCCGGGATGGAGACCTCCTTCGCCAACGGCGGCCAGCTTTCGGCCTGCAACGCCGAAGTGTGGAATTCCTGGGCGACCCTGCTGAAGGGCATGAAGTGGATGCTGCGCGGCGACGCCCCGCTGCTGGTCAACCCGCGTCCGGGCTTCCACAAGTATTCCTGGTTCGGCGAGTTCACCGGGCAGATCCGCCACTACCGCGCCAATACCGTCGCCACCACCAGGCTCGCCATCGCGGCGCGCCAGCACCTGTTCGACGTGGCCGAGAAGGAAGGCATCGACTTCGACCTGGAGCGCCGCGGCATCCTGCATATCTACCGCGACCAGGCCGGGTTCTCCGCCGCCGCGCGGGTGAACGGGCTGCTGCAAGAAGGCGGCCTCGACCGCCGCGCGGTCACCCCGGAGGAGATGCGGCAGATCGAGCCGAGCCTGCATGGCCGCTACCACGGCGGCTTCTTCACCCCCTCCGACAGCACCGGCGACATCCACAAATTCACCCGCGGCCTGGCCGAGGCCTGCATGCGCCGCGGCGCCCGCTTCCTGTTCGAGGCCTCGGTCGAGCGCATCGCCCATACCGCGCAGGGCATCGAGATCGGCTGGCAGCCGGCCGGCGGCGGGCCTGAGGAGACCCTGCTGGTGGACAATGTCGTGGTCTGCGCCGGCGTGGCCAGCCGCCGCTTCGCCGCCATGCTGGGCGACCGCATCAACGTCTATCCGGTGAAGGGCTATTCCATCACCGTCCATCTGGACGATGCGGAAAGCCAGGCCGCGGCGCCGCAGGTCAGCCTGCTCGACGATGCGACCAAGATCGTCAGCAGCCGGCTCGGCCGCGACCGCTTCCGCGTCGCCGGCACCGCCGAATTCAACGGCGAGAACCGCGACATCCGCGCCGACCGCATCCGCCCGCTGGTCGAATGGACCGAGGCGCTGTTCCCCGGCGTCAGCACCGCGCGGGTGGTGCCCTGGGCCGGGCTGCGGCCGATGACGCCGAACCTGATGCCGCGCATCGGCGCCGGCAGCCGCCCCGGTGTCTTCTACAACACCGGCCATGGCCACCTCGGCTGGACCCTGTCGGCCGCGACCGCGCAGATGGTGGCGGAGGCGGTGCATGGCAGCAGCATGCGCAATGACCTGCCGATGGCGGCCTGACGGGCGCATCCTGACGGGCACATCCTGACGGGCGCATGGAATCAGGGCGAGAGGGGCGGCGCCTTTCTCGACCGGGCCAGGGCCTCCGGCTTACCCCTCGGCGAGAAAGCCATTCACCGTCTCCGAGGGACGGCATAGCCGGACCCCATGCGGCGCCACCACGATCGGCCGCTGGATCAGGATGGGATGCGCCAGCATGGCATCGAGCAGCTGGTCATCCGTCAGCCCCGGATCATCCAGTCCCAATTGCGCGTAAGGCGTGCCCTTCTGGCGCAGCAGCGCGCGCGGCGTCATCCCCATGCGGTCGATCAGCCCGATCAGCTCCGCCCGGCTCGGCGGCGTCTTCAGGTATTCGATGACCACCGGCTCCTGGCCGCTGGCGCGGATCAGGCCGAGCACGTTGCGGGAGGTGCCGCAGGCCGGGTTGTGATAAATGGTAACGGTCATGCCGCGGCCTCCTGCAGGCGGTCGGCGCGATGGCCCGGTTGCCTCATCCGAATACGTCCTTCCAGCTTGCCATCATCGCCGCCTGCACTTCCTCCATGGTCGCCGGCACGCCCTCGCGGTGCAGGCTGGTCACCCCATGCTGGCTGATCCCGCAGGGCACGATCCCGGTGAAATGCGTGAGGTCGGGGTCCACGTTCAGCGCGACGCCATGCCAGCTCACCCAGCGGGTCACCCGCACGCCGATGGCGCCGATCTTCGCCTCCATCCCGCTGGCCGCATCCGCCACCCAGATGCCAACCCGCCCCTCCCGCCGTTCGCCCACCAGGTTGAACCGCCAGAGCGTCCGGATCACCCATTCCTCGAGGCTATGGACATAGGCGCGGATGTCACGGCCCCGCGCCGCCAGGTCCAGCATCACGTAGCCGGTCACCTGGCCCGGTCCGTGATAGGTCCATTGCCCGCCCCGCCCGGCGCGGAACACCGGGAAGCGGGCATCGACCAGGCCCTCGGGCGTGGCGGAGGTGCCGGCGGTATAGGTCGGCGGGTGCTCCACCAGCCAGACCAGCTCGGGCGCCTCCCCGGCACGGATGGCTGCCACCCGGGCCTCCATCCGCGCCAGCGCCTCGGCATAGGGGACCGGCGCATCGGCGATCTCCCACTGCGGTTGGCCTGCTGCTACTTGGCCCGTTGAAACCGGCGCATTCATCGGCTATACGCCCCGCCTCTGCCCGGTACGCGGTCGTGGTGGAATGGTAGACACGCCAGCTTGAGGTGCTGGTGGGGGAAACCCCTTGGAAGTTCGAATCTTCTCGACCGCACCATGTGCCCTTTCATTTCTTCGGTGGAATGGTCCCTCGAAGCCCGCCAGCATGCTGGCCTTGGTCGCTTCCTGATGGCCATCCCGTTGCTCGCCGGTCGCATATGGTGCGCCGAGATGCTGGCTGCGAAGCCGGATCAAGGCCGAGCCTCGGTAATCTGGCATCTCCCATCCGTTTCGACGGCCCGATGACGCGGCATACTGGCTTGCGTCAGGCAACGAAGCCGCGTTGGGCTCACCGCCGCTTTCGGCTAAGCTGCGCCAGGATAGGGGATGCAGCATGGACGAGGATTTTCGCAAGGCCGCGCTCGACTACCACCGCTACCCGCGGCCGGGAAAGCTCACCATCGAGCCGACCAAGCGCATGGCGACCCAACGCGACCTCGGCCTCGCCTATTCCCCCGGTGTCGCCGCCGCCTGCGAGGAAATCGCCGCCAATCCCGATGCCGCCTGGGACTATACCGCCCGCGGCAACCTCGTCGCCGTCATCACCAACGGTACCGCGGTGCTCGGCCTCGGGGCCATCGGCGCGCTGGCCAGCAAGCCGGTCATGGAGGGCAAGGCGGTCCTCTTCAAGAAATTCGCCGGCATCGATTCCATCGACATCGAGATCGAGGAACGCAACCCGCAGAAGCTGATCGAGGTCATCGCCGCGCTCGAGCCCTCCTTCGGCGCCATCAACCTCGAGGACATCAAGGCCCCGGAATGCTTCGAGGTCGAGGCCCGGCTGCGTGAGAGGATGAAGATCCCGGTCTTCCACGATGACCAGCACGGCACCGCCATCATCGTCGCCGCGGCCGTCCGCAACGGCCTGGTCCTGCAGGGCAAGCGGATCGAGGACATCCAGCTGGTCAATACCGGCGGCGGCGCCGCGGCGCTCGCCTGCCTCGACCTGCTGGTGACCATGGGGTTGAAGAAGGAGAACATCACCGTCTGCGACATCGCCGGCGTGGTCTACGAGGGCCGCACCGAGGCGATGGACCCCTACAAGGCCCGCTACGCCCGCCACACCGATGCCCGGCTGCTGGAGGAGGTGCTGGACGGCGCCGATGTCTTCCTCGGCCTTTC
>JAQGIA010000221.1 GCA_028291445.1 Belnapia sp. | reverse complement strand
ATGTCGCCGAGCTGCGCCAGCACCGGATCGCCCGGCACGGTATTGGCGATGAGGAAGACCACCAGGGTCGCCAGCACCGCCATGATGGCGGCGCCCGCCAGTCGCGTGACCAAGGTCCGCAGCATCCGCCCGGCTTCTCCCCATCCTCGTTGGTTGTAGTCTATAGCCTGATCGTCCGAGGCGGAATCGCCGATGGATGCGAATCACGCGATGGAACGACAAGCCGGACCACGGAAGGCGCTTCCGTCGGCGCCGGTCATGGTCCAGCCGCGAGGGCGGGGGAGGGAAGCATGCAGGTCTATTTGACCCATACGGCCGATGCATTGGCGAATTACTACGGCGAACGGGCTTTGGCGGCGCTGCGCGGGGTGGCCGAGGTGCGGCTGAACGAGACCGGGCGGCATCTCGCCGGCGCCGAGCTGGCCGATGCCGCCGCCGGCTGCCAGGCCATCGTCAGCTACCGCCAGTCGCCCGGCGAGGCCGCGACCTTCGAACAGGCGCCCGACCTTATCGCCTTCCTCCGCTGCGCCGTCGATATCCGCAACATCGACGTGGCCGCCGCCAGCGCCGCCGGGGTGCTGGTGACCCAGGCGACGCCAGGCTTCATCCCCTCCGTCGCCGAGCTGGTCATCGGCCAGATGATCGACCTCGCCCGCGGCATCGGCGCGGCCTCGGCCAGCTACCGGCGCGGCGAGGTGCCGCCGGCGTCGATGGGCCGGCAATTGAATGGCAGCACGCTCGGCGTCATCGGCTTCGGCGCCATCGGCCGCTATCTCGCACCGCTGGGCCTGGCGCTCGGGATGCGCGTGCTGGTGGCGGATCCCTTCGCCACGCCGGATGATGCGCGGCTGGAACACGTCCCGTTGGAACGCCTGCTGGCCGAAAGCGACTTCACCGTCTGCCTCGCCGTCGCCAATGCGGAAACCGAGAAGCTGATGGATGCCGCTGCCTTCGCCCGGATGAAGCGCGGCGCCTACTTCCTCAACCCGTCGCGCGGCAATCTGGTGGATGAGGCGGCGCTGCTGGCGGCGCTGGACGAGGGACGGATCGCCGGCTGCGCCATGGATGTCGGCCGTGCGCCGGACCAGATGCCGACGCCCGCGCTGGCCGCGCATCCCAAGGTGATCGCCACGCCGCATATCGGCGGCCTGACGCCGGCGGCGATCGAGCACCAGGCCTTCGATACGGTGCGCCAGGTGACGGCGCTGGCCGCCGGCCGGCTGCCCGAGCATGCGGTGAATGCCGCCGAGGCGCATCGCCTGGCGCGGCTCGGGATCAGCCCGGCTTGACCGAGCCGATCTCCAATTGCCACCCGGCCGCGGTCAGCGGGAATTCCTTCACCGCCGTCCGCACCGCGATCTGGTAGATCGGCTGGAACAGGATGAAGTGGTTCGCCTGATCCACCATGGCACGCTGCCATTCCACCCAGAGCGCCGCCGCCTTGGCCTTGTCCGGTTCCTCGGCGGCGCGCTTGACCAGCGTCGTCATCTCCGGCGGCACCGGCCAATGGACGCGGCGCGCGACGCGTTCCACCACCGCCGCGGCCCAAAGCTCGTTCTCCACCGCCGGTGGGTTCCAGAAGGTCAGCACGCCGCCCTGGGAGCGGCCGGTGGTGTAATTGGTCCGCAGGTTCACCTGGTCCATCGGCGCCAGCTTCACCCGGATGCCGACGCGCGCCACATCCGCCTGGATCTTCTGCGCCAGCAATTGGTAGGACACCCCGGCGACCGCGGCATTGCCATAGGCGATCTCGAACTCGAAGCCCTCGGCGAAGCCGCCTTCCTGCAGCAGCTTTCTTGCCTTCTCCAGATCCTGCTTGAAGCCGACCTCGCGGGCGACGGTCTCGGTGCTGCCATTCACCCCGATGGGCAGGAAATGCGCCGGCCGCAGCGCCGCGCCGCCCAGCATGCTGCCCACGATCCCATCGTAGTCGATGGCATGGCCGATCGCCTGGCGGCAGGCCTTCTGCCCCAGCGCCTTGTTGAACTCGGCGTTCTGGGTCAGCGCCATGTAGACGAAGTCGAGGCTGGGGAGCCGTTCCGCCCGCACCTGCGGCTCGTCCCGCAAGGTTGCGACCTGCTCCGGGATCAGGTTGAAGGCGGCCTGGATATCGCCGCGGCGAATTGCCAGAAGCTGCGCCGCGCTGTCGCTGAAGTGCCGGATCACCACCCGCTCATAGGCTGGGGCGCCGCGCCAGTGATGCGGGTTGCGCACCAGCTGGATCTGCTGATTCCGCTCCCACCTGACGAGGCGGTAGGGCCCGGTGCCGGCGCTGTTCTGGTTCAGCCATTCGGTCGCCTTGTCGGTGTCCTTGGCATCCGCCGCCATGGTCCCGCCGTGCTGCATCACCAGCTTCTTCTCGGTGATGCCGAAGGTCGGCGCGCAGAGGATGTTCAGCAGCGGCGCCGCCGGGTCGTTCATCACCAGGTCGATGGTCTTCGCATCGACGATCTCGCAGCGATCGACCGCCTTCACGTATTGCTGCGTCTGTTCCTTGATCGCCAGCAGCCGCTGGAAGGTGAATTGCACGTCCTCCGCGCCCAGCGCGGCGCCGGAGGCGAATTTCACCCCCTCCCGCAGGGTGAAGCGCCAGCCCTTGCCATCCGGCGTGCGCGCCCAGGCGGTGGCGAGCGCCGGCTTCGGCTCGACGTAATCGCCCGGCGTCAGCGTCATCAGCGCGTCATAGGTGGCCGCCAGGGTCATCGGCGGGGTGTATTGCGCCTGGCGCACCGGATCGAGGGTGATGGTGTCGCTGATGTCGATCCCGATCACCAGGGTCGTCCCGCGCGCCTGGGCATAGGCCTGGCCGCTGGGCAGCAGCGCCGCCGCCCCAGCCCCGAGCAGCGCCAGCAGATCCCGCCGGGCGATCGGCGCCATCGTCTCGGAAACCATTCTCGGACCCCTCCCAGGGCAGCCCTGCGGTTTGCCCGCATCGGCCGATGCGGCACGATAGGGGCCGGAGCGGGGAAATGGGAAGCCATGGCACGATGTTTCGGCGTGGGCCTGGTCGGCCTGGGAATGGCCGTGGCGCCGCATGCGCTGGCGCTGCGGGATCTGGCGGCGGCGGGCCGCGTCCGGCTCATCGGCGGCTTCAGCCCCTCCGCCGAACGCCGCGCCGGCTTCACCGCGCGCTGGGGCGCGCCGGATTTCGACAGCCTCGATGCCCTGCTGGCGGCACCCGGACTCGACCTCGTGCTGGTGCTGACGCCGCCCGCCGCGCATCTGCCGGTGGCCCGGGCGGCGGCGGCCGCCGGCAAGCACCTGCTGGTCGAGAAGCCGCTGGAGTTCGATGCCGCCCGTGCCGCCGCCCTGGTCGAGACGGCGGCGGCGGCCGGCGTCACCCTCGGCGTCGTCTTCCAGCACCGCTTCCGTCCGGCGGCGCTGCGGCTCAAGGCGGCGCTGGCGGCCGGCGAACTGGGCCAGCCGCTGGCGGCCTCGGCCACCATCCGCTGGTGGCGCGATGCCGGCTATTTCGCGCAACCCGGCCGCGGCACCAAGGCCCGCGACGGCGGCGGCGTGCTGCTGACCCAGGCGATCCATACGCTCGACCTGCTGCTGCACCTGATGGGTCCAGTCGCCGAGGCCGCCGCCTTCGCCCGCACCAGCCCGCTGCGCGCCATCGATACCGAGGACATCGTCGCCGGCTGCCTGCGCTTCGCGAATGGTGCCATCGGCACGCTGGATGCAACCACCGTCGCCCGTCCCGGCTTCCCCGAGCGGATCGAGATCGCCGGCACCAGGGGCAGCGCCATGCTGGTCGCCGAACGCCTGGAACTGCACCGGGAAGGGGAGCCGCCCGAGATCATCGAGGGCGCCAGCGCCGGCGGCGGCGGCGCCGACCCCATGGCCTTCGACCATGGCCCGCACCGCGCCATGCTGGCGGAGCTGCTGGATGCCATCGAACAGGGCCGCCCGCCGATGAACGCCGGCGCCACCGGCCTGCCGGTGCAGCGGCTGATCGAGGCGCTGCTGCACGGCGCCGAGACCGGGCAATTCATCACGCTATAGCTATCGGATTATAGCGCACGGGTTGCCCCCGGGCAGTCGCGGCCCCAGACTATGAAAAACCCGGCGGACCAAGACCCGCCCAATCCGCCTGGCGGCCCGCCGCCGGCATCCGAGGAGAACCCCATGGCCTATCCGACCGTCCAATTGCACATCAACGGCGAATGGCGCGCCGCCCGCGGCGGCAAGACCCTGCCCGTCATCAACCCGGCGACCGAGGAGGAGATCGGCCAGGTCGCCCATGCCTCCACCGCCGACCTGGACGAGGCGCTGGATGCCGCCGCCCGCGGCTTCGCCACCTGGAAGAAGGTCTCCGCCTTCGACCGCTCCAAGCTGATGCGCAAGGCGGCCGACCTGCTGCGGTCGCGCGCCGATATGATCGCCGCGCTGATGACCGCCGAGCAGGGCAAGCCGCTCGGTGAGGCGAGGATGGAGGTGATGGCCGGCGCCGATGTCATCGACTGGTTCGCCGAGGAAGCCCGCCGCGCCTATGGCCGCGTCATCCCGGCCCGCGCCGAGGGCGTCTACCAGCTGGTGATCAAGGAGCCGATCGGCCCCGTCGCCGCCTTCACCCCGTGGAATTTCCCGATCAACCAGGTGGTCCGCAAGCTCTCGGCCGCGGTCGCCACCGGCTGCTCGATCATCGTCAAGGCGCCGGAGGAAACCCCGGCCTCCCCGGCCGAGCTGGTCCGCTGCTTCGTCGATGCCGGCCTGCCCGCCGGCGTGGTCGGCCTGGTCTACGGCATCCCGGCCGAGATCAGCGAATACCTCATCCCGCATCCGGTGATCCGCAAGGTGACCTTCACGGGCTCGACCCCCGTGGGCAAGATGCTCTCGGCGCTGGCCGGCAAGCATATGAAGCGCGTCACCATGGAACTCGGCGGCCATGCCCCGGCCATCGTCTTCGACGACGCCGACCTCGACCTCGCGGCAAAGACCCTGGCGGGTGCCAAGTTCCGCAATGCCGGCCAGGTCTGCGTCAGCCCGACCCGCTTCCTGGTGCAGGAAGCGCTCTACGCCCCCTTCGTCGAGAAGTTCACCGCCGCGGCGAAGGCGCTGAAGGTCGGCAACGGCATGGAGGA
>JAQGIA010000599.1 GCA_028291445.1 Belnapia sp. | reverse complement strand
TTGGTCTCGGCCTCGACGGTCGCCTTGCGGACGCGGTCCAGCCGGTCGATCTGCGCCGGTCCGGCGCCGTGGCGGATTTCGGCCACGGCATCGAGCGGGATGGCGAGGTCGGCCCGCCCGGCGACCCGCAGCGCCCGCAGCGCATCGAGGTCGCCGCGCGCATCCTCGGCCAGCATCACCCGGATCGGGATCTGCCGGTCGGGCAGGTTGAAGCGGGCCAGCGCCTGGTCGATGTCGCCCACCGTCGCGATGCGGGCGGTGGCGCCGATGGCGGCGGCCGAGACGCCCAGCTCGGCGGCCCGCGCCTCGCGCAGCACGATCTGCAATTCCGGCCGTTCCAGGCTGGCGACCGAGCGCGCGCCGGACAGGCCGGGGATGCCGCGCATCTGCCGCTCCAACTCCCGCGCCGTGGCGGCCAGCGTCGCGGCATCCTCGCCGATCAGGGTGATGGAGGCCTTGGCGCCGCTCATGCCATCGGCGCCGAAGCGGACCCGGCTGCCGGTGATGGCCTCCAGCGCCGGCCGGACGGCGGCCTCGAACTGCTGCTGGCTCAGCGCGCGCTCGGCGCGGGGCACCAGGGTGATGATGAGGTTGGCGTTGCGCGGATCGCCCTGGGTGGTGGTGCTGCCCATGCCGGGCCCGCCGCCGGAGACGCTGGCGGTGCCGAGCGAGGCGAAGACCGAGGCGACCTCGGGCCGCGCCCGCAGCACCGCCGTCGCCCGTCGCACCGCCGCATCCGTCTCGGCCAGCGTGGCCCCCGGCGCGAGTTCCAGCGCCATGGCGGAGCGGCCACGATCGGCGGCGGGGATGAAATCCGAGGGGATCAGCGGGACGAGCGCGATGGACAGCGCGAAGAAGCCGGTGGCGCCGCCCAGCGTGGCCCAGCGATGCCGGAGGCACCAGCCGAGCAGCGCCATGTAGCGCCGGCCGATGCGGCCATCGCCCACTTCCTCGGAGCCGGCCCGGGTGGTCGGCTTCAGCAGGTAGGCGCCCATCAGCGGCGTCAGCATCCGCGCCACCAGCAGGGAGAAGGTGACGGCGGCGGCCACGGTCAGGCCGAACTGGCGGAAGAACTGCCCCGGGATACCGGGCATGAAGGTCACCGGCACGAAGACCGCCAGGATGGCCGCGGTGGTCGCCATCACCGCCAGGCCGATCTCGGCCGAGGCATCCATCGCCGCCCGCCAGGCGCCGCGCTCCGGATGGGTGCGCAGGTGGCGGACGATGTTCTCGATCTCGACGATGGCGTCGTCGACCAGCACGCCGATCACCAGGGTCAGCCCGAGCAGGGTGATGTTGCTCAGCGCATAGCCGAGCCAGCCCAGCACCAGGAAGGTCGGGATCAGCGAGAGCGGCATGGCGACGCAGGTGATGAGCGTCGCCCGCCAGTCGCGCAGGAACAGCCAGACGACGAAGACCGCCAGGGCGGAACCGAACAGCAACGCGTCGATCGCCGCCCAGAAGCCGGCCTCGACGAAGGCGACGGTGGAGGTGACCTTGCGCACCTGGATGCCGGGGTGCTGCGCCTCCAGCAGCGCGGCGCGCTCGGCCACGGCGCGGGCGACCTTCACCTCGGAGGAACCCCGCGTGCGCAGCACCTCGAAGGCGACCACCGGCAGCCCGTCCAGGCGCGCCGCGGTGCGGATTTCGGCGGTGCCGTCGGCGACGTCGGCGAGGTCGCCGAGCCGGGCGGTGCGGCCGCCGGGCAGGAAGATGGGCCGCGCCGCCAAGGCCTCGACCGACATGGCCGAGCCGAGGGTGCGGATGCTCTGCTCGCTGTCGCCGATGGTGCCGCGGCCGCCCGGCAGGTTGAGGTTGGCGTCGCGCAATTGCTGGTTCACCTGCCCGGCGGTGATGCCGAGCGCCAGCAGCCGCCCCGGGCGCAGCGCCACGCGGATTTCGCGCTCCACCCCGCCGATGCGGTTCACCTGGGCGATGCCGGGGATGGAAAGCAGCGACTTCGCCACGGTATCGGTGACGAACCAGGACAGCTGCTCGGTGCTCAGCGCCGGCGCGGCGACGGTATAGGTGAGGATGGCGCCGCCGGTGATCTCGATCCGGCTGATGATCGGGTCGCGGATGGCCGCCGGCAGGTCGGCCCTGATCTGCGAGATCTTGTCGCGCACGTCGTTGGTCGCCCGGTCCACGTCCTTGCCGAGCGAGAATTCGATGACCGTGGTCGAGGTGCCGTCCTGCACGATGGAAGTGATGTGCTTGACGTCGCCGAGGCCGGCGACCGCATCCTCCACCCGCCGCGTCACCTGGGTCTCCAGCTCGGAAGGGGCGGCGCCGGGCTGCAGGATGCTCACCAGCACCGCCGGCAGGTCGATGTCGGGCGTGTTGTTGATGCGCAGCCCCGGGAAGGCGACGATGCCGCCCAGGGTCAGCAGCAGGAACAGCACCGCGGTCGGGATCGGGTTGCGGATCGACCAGGCGGAGATATTCCGGTAGCCGGGGTCGACCCGGGGCGGTGCCATGCTAGTTCGCCAGCCGGATGCGGTCGCCATCCGAGAGGAAGCCGGCGCCGGTCACCACCACGCGCTCC
>JAQGIA010000198.1 GCA_028291445.1 Belnapia sp. | reverse complement strand
AGACACATCCCGGCGCGGACGGCGGGCCGGCGATGCCGCGCTGGCTTTGGTGGCTGTTCGCGGCGGGCGCCCTGGCCGGCAGCCTGGCCGGTGCGGCAGCCTGGGTGCTGAGCGCGCCGCGCCCGCGCTTCGGCCCGTCCGAGGCGGCGCAGTTCGAGGAAGGCGATGCAGCGCGCGGGCGAATCGTCTTCGCGGCCGGCGACTGCGCCTCCTGCCACGCTTCACCAGGCCAGCCGGACCGGCTGCGGCTCGGTGGCGGGATGTCGCTCGCCTCGATGCTCGGCACCTTCCGCCCACCGAACATCTCGCCGGATCCGGAGGACGGCATCGGACGCTGGCGCGGCGTCGATCTGGCGAATGCGTTGATGGCGGGCGTCTCGCCCGACCGGCGGCATTACTATCCAGCGCTGCCCTACATCGGTTATGCGCGGATGCAGCCGCAGGACGTCGCCGATCTCTGGGCCTATCTGCGGACGCTGCCGCCGGTAGCCGGGCGCACCCCGCCGCATGACCTCGCCTTCCCGCTGACGATCCGCCGGCCGATCGGGCTGTGGAAGCGGCTCTATCTGGACGAGACGCCGATCCAGCCGGACCCCGCGCAGGATGCGGCTTGGAACCGCGGTCACTACCTGGTGGTGGCGCTGGCGCATTGCGCCGAATGCCATGCAAGCCGCAGCCCGTTGCTGGCGGTTCGGGAGGCGACGCGCCTTGCCGGCGGACCGGACCAGGAAGGCACGGGCTTCGTCCCCAACATCACCCCGGCGCGGCTCGGCAGCTGGACCGAGGCGGATTTCGTCACGTTGCTGACCACCGGCCGCAGCCCGGAAGGGCGCCAGGCGCGATCCTCCATGGCGGATGTGGTGATCAACACCGCCGCGCTGCCGATGGCTGATCGGCAAGCCATCGCCCGCTACTTGAAGGCCCAGCCGCCACGACCGACGCCGCAGCCCTGACGCGTAGGCGTTCACGCATCGGGGTTTCGATCGGGTGCGCGATGCACGCTCACCGGCGAGGCCGCCTCAAGCGATCACGCTCTAACGGCTATAGAGGAACGCCGCGACATCGCGCGCCTCGGCCTCGGTGATGCCGGTGGCGGGCATGGCGGTGCGGGGCGAGAGCGCGCGCGGGTCCCGCAGCCAGGCGATGAGGTTGTCGGTGGTATTCGGCACTACGCCGCCGATGAAGACGCGGGCGCGCAAGCCGGCCAGTGGCGCCCCGACCTGGCCATCTGCGCCGGGCACGCCAGGAATGCTATGGCAGCCGGCGCAGCCGTAGTGCCGCAGCAGCGCGGGCGCGCGCGCCGGATCGCCGCCGGTTATGGCAACGGCGACCAGTGCTGCCTCGCTGGGCTGCTGCCACCACCACACGCCGCCAGCGGCCAGCAGGGCCACGACGACGGCGCCCGGCAGCATCAGCCTAGGCCAGCGCATGCTGCCTGCCCCCCCGATGCAATGCGCGTCCCAGCAGGGCGAGCGCGGCGGCCGCATAGATCACCCCGCCCGGTACCCACATCACCAGCCCGGCAAGTTGCTGGTCCTCCAGCGGGGTCAGGCCATAGCGCTGGGCCTCGGCGGTTTGCGCGACATAGAGCACCCGTGGCGCGACGACCAGCAGCGTGCCGAGCAGCCCGGTGTGCAGCATGGTGGCGAAAAGATCAGCCACCGCCACCAGCGGCCGAGCCCGCCACAGCATGGCCCACCAGAACAGCAGCGCGCTGAGCAGGAACGACAGGTGCTGCAGGCGGTGCAACGCCAGGTCGCCGACCGTGGCGTCGAACAGCGGAGGCAGGTGCCATAGCCAGATGGCCGCACCATGCAGCAGCGTGGCGACGGCCGGGTGCGTCAGCAGGCGCCAGGGGCCGCGCCACCGCCCGGCTAGGCGCGCCACCCGCCGCCGCGCTCCTGGCGGAAAGGCCCAGAGCGCCACGGCCATCGGCCGGCCAAGCACCAGCAGCGGCGCGGCGATGGCCATGATCGCCTCGTGCTCCACCATATGCGCGGTGAACATGCGCTCGCCCAACTGGTGCAGCGGGGAGAGCAGCGCGCTGGCCAACACCGCCCAGCCGAGCAGCCAGGCCGCCGCCGTGGAGCGCAGGCGGCGGGCCCTTCGCCACAGCCGGGCCAGACCCGTCAGATACAGCACCAGGCAAGCGAGCAGCGGCACCAGGACGAAAGCATCGAAGCTCCAGCCCGACGCGGCCTCGCCATGCGCCTGGGCGGTGCCGGGTGCAAAAAGCAGCAGGGCGGCCAGAGCGCGATGACCGCAGGCGCGAGTGCACCGCAGGTCTGAAGCAGCGATAAAACCACCTGCTGGACCATACGGCGTGAGCGGGTGCGAACACATCATGGTCTAGGTTTCGCATCCGCTCAGCACCAGCGTGGCGAGCAACTGCAACGCCAGCGGCAGGGCGAGCAGCAGCGCGAGCAGCGCGCCGAGCGCCGCGGCGAAGCGCAACGTGCCATGACCTGCCGCATAGCCACGCCGGGACAGTGCCGCGCCGGCCAGGGTCACCACCACGGCCAGCGCCGTGATCCAGACACCCCAGCGCGGACCCTCACGGCAGAACAGCGCGGGGGCGAAGGTGCCGAACTCCATGCTCACCGCCCAGGCCAGCGGGCCGAGCAGCAGCCCGGCCAGCGCCAGGCAGGTGGTGCGGGTGCTCACAGCCGCGGCCCCCAGTAGAGGCAGGCGTAGACCGGCAGCCAAGTGGCCACAACGAAGTTCCAGTAGGTCACCTCGTCCTTCACATCGCCGTAACGGCGCGGGTTGTCGGCATGGCGGGTGAACATCAGCGCCGCCAGCACCGCTGTCTCGATCAGGTCGCTCAGCAAGTGGGTGGTATGCAGGCCGAGCAGGAACCAGACGATCGAACCGTAGGCGCTGTCGTCCCATCCCACATGGAAAGCCTGGAATTCATAGGCCCGCAGCACCAGGGGCAGGATACCGAAGCCCAGCATCACCAGCAGGCCGAGCCGTACCCGGCGCAGGTCCTTCGCCTCTGCCCACCGGCCCAGCAGCAGGTTCGGCATCAGGCTCGCCAGAAGCACCAGCGTCACGCCGCTGCCGGCGGCGAGGTCGGGCGGTACGGCGGGCGGCCAGACCGGCGCCAGGCCGGCGAGGTAAAGGTAGACGCCGATCGCCAGTGCGAAGCCGGTGCCTTCGATCAGCATGAAGGCCAGTGTGCCCCACCAGCTTGGGCTGCTGCGGCGGTTGCCGCAGATGGGCAGGCCGGAAAGGTCGGCAACCACGCGGTGCCTCACGATTCATCCTCCGGCGTGCCGCGTGGCCAGAACCAGCCGATCAGTGTGATGGCGACGGGGATGCTGCCCCAGACTACCGCCCAGGGCGTGAAGATGGACCAGATAAGCATCACGCTGGTGGCGATGGCGGCGAGAAGCGGCCAGATCGAATCCTGCGGCGAGGAGTCGCGCGCCTCGGGCGTGGCATCCATCAGGCTGGTGATCAGCAACTCGCGCCGGTCCAGCCGCAGTCCCTCGGCCACCGGCAGGGCCTCACGCGCATCCCAGAGCGGGCTGACGCTCTCCACCACGGGGATCCGCGTGAAATTCCAGGGTGGCGGGGGTGACGACGTGGCCCATTCCAGGGTCGGTCCGCCCCAGGGGTCGTCTCCCGCCGGCGCGCCGTGGCGGGCGCTGCGCCAGGCGTTCCAGAAGAACAGCAGGAAGCCGCCGGCCAGCAGCACGGAGCTGACCGAGGCGAACAGGTTCAGCCCGGCCCAAGGTAACTCCGGCTGGTAGGTATAGACCCGCCGCGGCATGCCCCAGAGGCCAAGGATATGCATGGGGAAGAAGGCGAGGTTGAAGCCGAGGAAGATCATCCCGCAGGCCCAGCGTCCGGTGACCTCGCGCATCATCCGCCCGGTGACCTTCGGGAACCAGTAGTGGATGGCGCCGAGCAGCGGGAAGACCGCGCCGCCGATCAGCACGTAATGGAAATGCGCAACGACGAAGTAGCTGTCATGCAGCTGCGTATCGAGCGGCACGGACGCGACCATCACCCCGGTCATGCCGCCGAGCACGAAGGTGAAGAAGAAAGCCAGCACATAGAGCATCGGCACCGCCATGCGCGGCTGCGCACCCCAGAGCGTGGCGAGCCAGCAGAAGATCTGCAGCCCACTCGGCACCGCGATCGCCATGGAGGAGGCGGTAAAGAAGCTCTCGCCCAGCCGTGGCAGGCCGGTGGTGAACATGTGGTGAACCCATAGGCCGAAGGAGAGCAGAGCGATGCCGACCAGCGCCAGTACCATCGCCAGGTAGCCGAAAACCGGGCGGCGGCAGAAAGTGCCAATGATAGCGGAAACCATGCCGACCGCCGGGACGAAGATGATGTAGACCTCAGGGTGGCCGAAAAACCAGAACAGGTGCTGCCACAGCAGCACGTCGCCGCCCTCCGCCGGGTTGAAGAAATGCGTTCCCACCAGGCGGTCGAGGATCAGCGCCGTGCTGGCCGTGACGATGGCCGGCATGGCGACGATGATGATGAAGGCCGTTACCAACATCGCCCAGACGAAGAGCGGCATGCGGTCGAGCGACATGCCGGGCGCGCGCTGCTTGAAGACGGTGACGACGATCTCGACCGCGACGGCGAGCGCCGAGACTTCGGTGAAGGTGATCATCTGCGCCCAGATATCGGCGCGCTTGCCGGCTGCGTATTGCGGGCCGGAGAGTGGGACATAGGCGAACCAGCCGACATCGGGGCCCATGTCCAGCAGGAAGGCGCCCCACAGCAGCAGGCCGCCGAACAGGTAAACCCAGTAGGAAAAGGCGTTGAGCCGCGGGAAAGCAATGTTGCGCGTGCCGACCATCAGCGGCACGAGGTAACCGCCCATTGCCTCCATCACCGGCACGGCAAAGAGGAACATCATATTCGTGCCATGCATGGTGAAGACTTGGTTGTAGCGGTCGGGGCCCATCAGCCGCGCCTCCGGCTGCGCCAGCTGCCAGCGCATCAACATCGCCAGCACGCCACCGAGCAGGAGGAAGGCGAAGGCGGTAACGATGTAGCGCCGGCCGACCGTCTTGTGGTCCACGCTGGCGAGCGCGCCGAGCAGGCCGCCGCGGGACGACCAGACGCGCCGCAGCGCGGCCTGCAAGGCGGCATCGTCAAGGCCCATGTCGCGCTGGTCCGGTATCATCGCAGGCTCGCCAGCCAAGCGGTCAACGCCTGTAATTCATCGGCGGAAAGCGGCACCAGCGGCATGTTGTTGCCGGGCTTGAGGGTCTGCGGATCGGCTATCCAGGCGGCCAGCGCCCCGCGTGTCATCGGCAGCAGTCCGGCCGCCAAGGTTCCGCGGGAGGCAAGGTGCGTCAGGTCCGGCCCGGTGCCGCCCGCAGCCGTGGTGCCGCGCACGGTGTGGCAGGCGCCGCAGGGCCGTTGCTCGAACACCCGCCTGCCCTCGGCCGCGAGCGCCTCGGCCGGAACTGGCGCGGCCTGGGCAGCGCGCCAGCGGGCGAAATCCTCCGCCGGCTCGACCACCACCAGAAGAGCCATATGGGCATGCTGCATCCCGCAGAACTCGGCGCATTGCGCGCGGTAGGTGCCTGGCGTCGTGGCGGTGAGGTGCAGCACGTTGTCGCGACCGGGGATCATGTCCTGCTTGCCGGCCAGGTTCGGTACCCAAAAGCTATGGATCACGTCCTCGGCGGAGAGCTCCAGCCGGACCGGGCGACCGAGTGGCAGGTGCAATTCATTGGCGGTGACGAAGGCGGCCGCCTCGCCTTCCTCCCGGTAGGTTACCTGCCACCACCATTGCAGGCCGCGCAACTGCACCACGAGTGGCGCCTCTGCCGCGGCGGCGATCGGCCGCGTGACGAGATAGCTGGCCGTGGTCAGGCCGATGATGACCAGCACGGTGCCGATGGTCGCCGCGCCTATCACCAGATAGGCCTGTCGCGGCACCTGCGACCCGGCGCGGCGCAGCAACCCGGCGCCCAGCACGAGGAGCACCAGCAGCCAGATCAGCCCCAGCAGCGCCACCACGGGCCAAAACAGGCCGAGAATTGCCTCCGCCGAGGCACCGCCGGGTGCCAGCGCCGATTGCCAGCCGCCCATCACGGCTCAAGCGGCGCAAAGCGGGCCGGGGCGCGGTTCTCGGCGGGGCGCGACTGCGGCTGGTCGCGCCGCCCTGGCGCGGCGGTGCTCGCGCTGGTGGCGCCCAGCACCTGGAGGTAGCCCGCCAGCTGCCAAAGCTGCTCGTTGGTCAGCCGCCCGCGGAAGGGTGGCATGCCGCCGGGCCGGCCATCCCGGACCGAGAGATAGATCGTCTCAAGGCCCGGTCCGTAATTCCACCAGCCGTCGAACAGCGATGGGCCGCGCGCGCTCCCCTCGCCATCCTTGTGGCATTCGGAACAGCCGAACCAACTGTAGAGCCGCTTGCCCTCCGAAAGCTGATAGGCATTGCTGCGATACGGTTTGCCGAGCGCGAAATACACCTCGGGCGGGCGACCGCCGATGCCATTCGGCATGGCTGCCACGCCGTCTAAGGCGGCAGCAAGGGGCGGGTCGAGTCGAAACTCCCGCGTTTCGCGCTTGCACCCGCAAAGGACTAGAACGGCCAGCCCGAGCGGCAATGCCAATCGAGCACGCGGGCCGCCGGCGGGGTGCCGAAGAACTAGCTCTCGCATGGCGGGCACCTCCGGCACATGGCAATCGGCAGGACTGCAACCACCTCTCAAAGAGGCTATCCGACTGACAGTTCAATGATGTTCCGTCACATACATGCGCGTATGGCGGAAAATGCCCATTGCCTCTCCGTTGCGGGCATGGTGCGGGCGAGTTCGCGGGCGATGCGAAGGCGCATGGTGGCGATGGAGTTGGCGGCGTGTCGCTCAGGCCGGATTGGCGGCTCCCCGTGGCCGGTAGGTTTCGGGAACTGCAGGCGTCTGGATAAATGGGAAGTGTCGTTCGGCTGAGGGGGGAAAGGCCGCCCTTTCAGCGACCAGGAAGCCGTAGGCGGCGATGCAGAGGCTGGCGTGATGGTGGAAGCCGCGCCAGCCGCGTCCCTCGTAGTGGCCAAGGCCGATCTCTTGCTTCAGCTCCTG
>JAQGIA010000190.1 GCA_028291445.1 Belnapia sp. | reverse complement strand
TCGTCGCCGAAATCGAGGTTGGCCTGCACGGTGCAGGTCCGCTGCATCATGTCGAGGCCCATGCTGCCGACCAGCGGCATGTAGCGGCGCATGATGGCGTAGCGGCCCTTCGGCATCCAGGGCATCTGGGCACGGCTATGGGTCGGGTGGAAGCCGAGTGAGGCGAAGCCGATGCCCATCGGCGCGGCGACGGCATGGACCTCGCGCAGATGGCCCTGCAATTCCAGATGGGTCGCGTGCAGATCCGGCACGATGGCGCCGGACAGCTCGAGCTGGCCGGCCGGTTCCAGGCTGATGGAGGCGCCGTCGCGCTTCAGCCCGATCGGGTTGCCGGCATCCAGGATCGGCTCCCAGCCCTGGCTGGCCAGGCCGTCGAGGATGGCACGGATGCCGCCCGGGCGGCCCTCGGACTCATAGGCGGGGGTGGCGAAGTCATCGCGGAAGAAGCCGAACTTCTCGTGTTCGGTGCCGAGGCCCCAATCGGCCCGTGGCTTGCCGCCGGCCGCGAACCATTCGGCCAGTTGCCGGGTATCGGTGATCGGCGTCAGATCCGCTTCGCCGGGATTGGACATCCTGCCGCTTCCACCTGTCGAGGCTCGGGCGGAATGGCCCGGCGTGATTGCACTGAACTTCGAGCCCTGACCCAAGCCGCCACAGGGCCCAGGGAGAGCCGCTGGAGGGCCGCGGGAGCGCCGCTCACCCGATAGAACGAACGGGGTCTGCCGTCCAATCGCCGGCCAGGGCCTGCAGCACGGCAAGGCCGGCGATCGCCGCCGTCTCCGCCCGCAGGATGCGGGGCCCGAGGCCGACGGTCGAAACAAAGGGATGCCGACGCAGCGCGTCAAGCTCCGCCCGTTCGAAGCCGCCTTCCGGCCCGACCAGCCAGGCCCAGGTCGTGGCAGGGCTGGGCGGCAGCGCTCCGGTGCCGCGCAGCCTTGCCACGACCTGGGCCAGCGGCGGCGCGCCGTCGCGTTCCGCCCCGACCAGCAGCGGGGTGCCGTCCCAGGCCGCCAGGATGGCATGCAGCGGCGCGGCCTCGGCAACCAGCGGCAGGGTCAGCCGCTCGGATTGCTCGGCCGCCTCCTGGGCGATGGCGGCGAGGCGGTCGCGATTCACCTTGCCGGTGACGCTGCGCCGGGTCAGCACCGGCTGGATCAGGCCGATGCCCAGCTCGGTCGCCTTCTCCACCACCCATTCCAGCGCATCGCGCTTGAGCGCGGCGACCAGCAGGCGGGACTCGGCCGGAGCCTCCTGCGGGCGGCTGCGGGTCTCGGGCAGCAGGGAGCAGCGGTCCTTGCGCAGGCCGGCGATGCGGGCCTGCCACTCGCCGTCGCGGCCGTTGAACAGCACCACCGCATCGCCCGGGCCGCGCCGCATGACGCTGCCGAGGTAATGCGCCTGGCCGGGGGTGGCGGGGACCTCCTGCCCGGCGGCGAGCGGCTGGTCCAAGTAGAGGCGCGGGATGGACATGCGGCGGTTTCGCTGGAACAGAGGGCGGGTGCAAGGCTTCACCGACATCAAGGCGCGCGGCTGGGTCGCGCGGCTCCCCGAGGGCTGGCGGCCCTATGCGCTGCTGGCCCGGCTCGACCGGCCGATCGGCATCTGGCTGCTGGTCCTGCCGGGGCTTTGGGGGTTTGCGCTCGCCGCGCGGGACTGGGGCCAGGGGCTGTGGCTGGCCGGGCTGTTCGTGCTGGGCGCGACGGCGATGCGGGCGGCGGGCTGCGTGGTGAACGACCTCTGGGACCGCGACATCGACCGCAAGGTGGAACGCACCCGGGGGCGGCCGCTGGCGGCGGGCACCGTCTCGCCGCGCCAGGCGCTGGTCTTCCTGGCGGGACTTTGCCTGGTGGGGCTGGCGGTGCTGCTGCAACTGAACGCGGTGGCGGTCTGGCTGGGCGTCGCCTCGCTGCTGCCGATCCTGCTCTATCCGCTGGCCAAGCGGGTGACCAATTGGCCGCAGGCGATGCTGGGGCTGACCTTCTCCTGGGCGGCGCCTGAGTCCATTGCCGCGGCGACCGGCGAATTGGGCCCGCTGGCGGTGGTGCTCTGGGCGGCGGGATTCCTCTGGATCCTCGGCTACGACACGATCTACGCGCATCAGGACCGGGCGGATGACGCCATGGTCGGCATCGGCAGCACGGCGCTGCATTGGGGGGAGCGGACGCGGCCCTTCCTCGCCGCCTGCTATGCCGGGGTGGTGGCGCTGCTGGTGGCGGCGGGGATGATGGCGGGGCTGTCCTGGCTGTTCCTGGCGGCGATGCTGCTGCCGGCCGGGCTGCTGGCGCGGCAGGTGCTGACGCTCGATATCCATGACCCGGCGCGCTGCCTGCGGCTGTTCCAGTCGAACCGCGAAGTCGGCCTGGCGGTGACCCTGGCCTTCCTGGCCGGGCGGCTGTGAAGCCCAATTCCAAGACAGGTGCCCCGGAGGCTTTCCTGCGGGCGCATACCGCGGTGGCGCGGCCGGCGCTGGTGCCGGAAATCCGACTGCATCTGGCGACCGAGATCACCCCGATCTGGCAGGCGACCGAAGCCTGGCTGGAGGCGGAGGGAATCGAGCCGCCCTTCTGGGCCTTCGCCTGGCCGGGCGGGATCGCCACCGCGCGGCTGCTGCTGGACGAACCGGGGCGGGTGCGGGGCCGCCGGGTGCTGGATTTCGCCGCCGGCGGCGGGATCGCCGCCATCGCCGCCGCCATGGCCGGGGCGGCCGGCGTGGAGGCGGCGGAGATCGACCCGCTGGCCAGCGCGGTGACGCGGCTGAACGCGGCGCTGAACGGCGTGGCGGTGGCGACGCTGGAGGGCGACGTGGTCGGCGCGCCCTGCCGCTGGGACGTCATCCTCGCCGGCGACGTCTGCTACGAGGCGCCGATGACCGGGCATATCCTGCCCTGGCTGCGCCGGATGGCGGCGGCGGGGGCCGAGGTGCTGCTGGCCGACCCGGGGCGGGCCTATCTGCCGCACGCCGGGCTGGAGACGGTGTATCGGCTGGAGGTGCCGACCACGCGGGAGCTGGAAGACCGCGATACCCGGGCGGTGACGATCTACCGGCTGCTGGCCTGAAACACCGAGTTCAGGCGGTGATGCCGCCATCCACATGCAGCACCTGGCCGGTGATGTAGCCGGCGGCCGGCGAGGCGAGGAACAGGATGGCGGCGGCCACGTCCTCCGGCGTGCCGAGCCGGCGCAGCGGGATGCGGGCGATGCGCTCGGCGAAGGCCGCCGGGTCCAGCGCGGCATGGGCGCCCGGGTCCTTGCGGGTGAAGCCGGGGGCGACCGCATTCACCGTGATGCCGGGCGACCATTCGATGGCGAGCGCCTTCACCAGCGCCTCCATCCCCGCCTTGGCCGCGGCGGAGGCCGGGAAGATCGGCGTGCCGAGCTGGAAGACATGCGCGACGAAGGACGAGACGGCGACCAGCCGCGGGTCGCGACCTTGCGCGAGCCAGGGCTGCGCGGCGCGGGCCAGCCGCAGCAGGGCGAAGGCGATCCCGTCGTGGCTGGCGGCGAAGGCGGCGTCGGTCAGGCTGGCGATGGGGCTGCGGTCGGCGAAGCCGGCATTGGAGACCAGCACGTCGATTCCGCCCAGCGCCTCGGCCGCCTCGGCGACCAGCCGGGCGGGGGCTTCGGGGTCGGCCAAATCGGCCAGCAGGACATGGGCGGTGCCGCCGGCGGCGCGGATGGCGGCGGCGACCCGCTCGGCGCCCTCGGCGTTCTTGCGGGTATGCACGGCGACGGCGGCGCCGGGCCCGGCCAGCAGCCGGCCGACGGCGGCGCCGATGCCGCTCGCCGCGCCGGTGATGAGGTATTTCCGCTGTGTCATCCGCCTGTCCCCGCCGTCATTCGCCGGGATGATGCGATGGCGGCGGCGGGTGCGAAAGGGCAGCTCAGGCGAAGCCGGGCTGCCGGCCGCTGGCCTGAACCCTGGCGGATTGGCGCAGCGCCGCCCATTGCGCCAGGCCGAAGCCGAGCACCACCAGCGCCTGGGCCAGCACGAAGGCGATGCCGAGGCCGGTCGGCGCCAGCCGTGGCAGCGCCAGCAGCAGCAGGCTGTCGGCCACCCACAGCAGGTTCACCACGATGATGGCCCAGATCGCGCCACGGGGCGGCGCGGCGGCGCGGCCGGCCCAGGCGACCAGCCCGGCATAGGGCAGCAGGACCAGCCCGGCGATGCGCAGCAAAGGCTCCGGCAGGCCGAGCAGCGGGGCGAGCGGCCCGGCGGCGACGGCCAGCAGCAGGCCGGTCGCGCCGCTGGCCCCGGCATCGCCCAGCAGGGCCAGGCGCAGGACAGGGGTGGGGGTGGTTGGCATGGTATCCTCCGGTGTTCGGTTGCGACGGCCGGAGACTGGCGCGGCGCAGGCCGGTGCGCGATTACCCCGGAGGTCATCGGCGCGCCGCCCGATGCGGCGCTAGGCTGCGGTCATGGCCAGCACGCATCCTCCCCTTCCCTCGGCTCCCATCCCATCCGCTCCCGTCCCGATCGGCGCCCTGCTGCGGGCCTGGCGCCAGCGCCGCCGGCGCAGCCAGCTCGACCTGGCGCTCGATGCCGAGATTTCCCAGCGCCACCTGTCCTTCCTGGAAAGCGGCCGGGCGGCACCGAGCCGGTCCATGGTGCTGCGGCTGGCCGAGCAGCTCGAGGTGCCGCTGCGCGAGCGGAATGCGCTGCTGCTGGCGGCCGGCTTCGCCCCGCCCTATGCCGAGCGGCCGCTGGATGACCCGGCGATGACCCCGGCACGCGCGGCGGTGGAGCTGATCCTCGGGGCGCAACTGCCGCATCCGGCGCTGGCGGTGGACCGGCACTGGCGGCTGGTGGCGGCCAATGCGGCGGTGGCGCCGCTGCTGGAGGGCGTGGCCGCGGCGCTGCTGGCGCCGCCGGTGAATGTCATGCGGCTGGCGCTGCACCCGCGCGGCTTGGCGCCGCGCATCGCCAACCTGGCGGAATGGCGGGCGCATCTGCTGGAGCGGCTGCGCCGGCAGGTGGCGACCAGCGCCGATCCGGTGCTGGCGGCGCTGCTGGCCGAACTGGCGGCGATCGAGCCGCCGCCCGGTGCCTCATTTCAGGCCGGGCCGCATCTGCCGGGCGGCATCCTGGTGCCGCTGGAGCTGGAGACGGCGGTCGGGCGGCTGTCGTTGATCTCGACCACCACGGTCTTCGGCACCCCGGCGGAGGTGACGCTCTCCGAACTGGCGATCGAGGCCTTCTACCCGGCGGATGCGGCGACGGCGGCGCGGCTGCAACGGCTGGTGTCCCCCACGGGCATTCCGACGGACACCCCGACGGGCACCCCAACGGACACCATTGCATGAGCGGTGGGGCGACCGCATCCTCGGCCGAACCAATCCAGGGGAGGCGACGTGGTGCTGACGGTGCTGGAGCCCGAGGGGCTCTATCCGGATACGATTCCCGAGCGGGAGATCCTCGGTCCGGGCGTGCGGATGGTGCAAGGCAATGCGACGACCAGCCTGGCCGATCTGCCGGATGCGCTCTGCGCCGAGGTCGACGGGCTGATGACCTTGCGGATGTGGGTGCCGGCGGAGCAGATCGCCCGCTTCCCGAAGCTGAAGGTCATCGTGCGGATGGGCGTCGGCTACGACCGGGTCGACCGGGCGGCGGCGGCGGCGCGGGGCATCACGGTCTGCAACCTGCCGGATTACGGCACCCAGGAGGTCGCCGAATTCGCCGTGCTGCTGGCAGTCTCGCTGCGGCGGGGCCTGTTGCTGTATCACGATACCCAGCGTGGCCCCTCCCCGGCACCCTGGGCCGTCATGCCCTCCGCCATCGTCCGGCGGCAGGAGGTGCAGACCTTCGGCATCCTCGGTCTCGGCCGGATCGGCGTGGCGGCGGCGCTGCGGGCGAAAGCCTTCGGCTACAAGGTGGTGTTCTACGACCCGAACCAGCCGAATGGCTGGGACCGCGCCGTCGGCATCGGCCGGGCGCGGACGATGGACGAGCTGCTGGCGCAATCCGACGTGCTGTCGATCCATTGCCCGTTGACGCGGAGCACGCGCGGGCTGATCGGCGAGCGGGAATTGCGGCTGCTGCCGCCGGGCGCGGTGGTGGTGAATACCGCGCGCGGGCCGATCCTCGACATCGATGCACTGGAACGCTGCCTGCGGGATGGGCACCTGGCCGGGGCCGGGCTCGACGTGATCCCGGAGGAGCCGCCGGTGGCGCCGATCCCCGGCCTGCTGCGGGCCTATCGGGACCAGGAGGACTGGCTGCGCGGGCGGGTGGTGATCACCCCGCATATCGCCTTCCATTCGCCCGAGGCCTGGCGCGATATCCGCATCAAGAGCATGGAGACGATGCGGGACGTGCTGGTGGAGGGACGCCGGACCAATGTGATTCCACCGGAGTCGGATTAGAGTCCGCACCGTATCCTTGAGGAAGGGGAAAGGGTCGGCGGCATGGAGACAGGCTTTGGCTCCCTGCCCGCCGATAGCCTGGAAACTTTCCAGGCCGGCTCGATGCAAAGTATTTATAATACCGACTTCAGAAAACAATTACTTCATCTGGCCTAAATTCAGGTCATGGACCGGTTCGTAATGAGCGGGCGCGGCATCCATGGGCCGAATTACTATGCGGAACAACTGAAAACCCGGTCGGGTCTTGGGTGTTTCACTGACTCGCCACACCAATGGCGAGCTGGAGCAAAGGAGACACCATGTCGAGCAACAATAACGGCAACCCCGGCAACTTCGCGAACGACCGCGAGAAGGCGCGCGAAGCCGGCCATGTCGGCGGTACGCACCAGGGCCAGGAGAATAACCCGGCTAATTTCGCCAATGACCGCGAGAAGGCGGCCGAAGCGGGACGCCAGGGCGGCCAAGCCAGCCATGGCGGCGGCAGCGGTGGTGGTAGCGGCGGCAGCGGTGGTGGTAGCGGCGGCGGCAGTGGCGGCGGCGGCGGCGGCGGGAATTTCGCGAATGACCGCGAGAAGGCGAGCGAAGCCGGCCGGAAGGGCGGCAAGAGCTGACGCACCCCTCGCCTTGACAGGCTGATGACCGCGCCCCGGGACAGCAATGGCCCGGGGCATTTGTCGCTGGCGTTTGGCGCTGACGTTTGTCGCTCTGGCTGGCTGATTAATGCCGCCGCGCGAAAGCCAGGGCATAGACCGCATCCCGGGCCGCGAAGAACGGGTCGTCGCCGCGCGCCAGCCCCGGCAGTTCCTTGCCCGCCAGGAAGCCGATCGGCTTTTCCGCCTCGGCCGTATTCGGCACCTCGCCGGTCACCAGGATACGGCCGAGATTGACCACGCGGCGCTCCTCCGGCCAGGCGATGGTGGGGTCGTTGGTCGGGTCGCCAGCTTCGCCGATCTGGGCTTCCAGGCGGAATGCGACAGGGCCGGCTTTGGTGCGGGCTTCAAGCTCGTCGAACAGCGCGTTGGGCGGGCTGGCGACGGCCTCCTCGGCGCTGCGGGCGGCGTAGCCGGCTTCGGGGACGATGCGCCAACGGATGTTGCGGGTCTCGCCGGCGGCATTGGTGAGACGAAAGGCGTGAATGGCGAAGTAGCTCTCGGTGCCGAAGCTCTGCGGCATCGGCTTCAGCGCGGCGAGGAAGCGCTGTGCCGCGGGGTGGCTGCCGATGAAGCGCTGCAGCGCGGTCGGCGCCGGGCTGCCGGGTGGGCTGGCCTGGGCGGCTTCGTTGAAGGCGATGAACTCCTCCGGCGTCGGCGAGACGAAGACCGGCACGTTGATGCACATCAGGTCGGTGGAGCGGCCGTCCGGCAGTTGGAAGCTCATCGCCATGCCATGCACCGGCACCGACTTATCCGGCACCGCGATGACGCCGCCCGCCAGCGAGAAGCGGATCACCATGGGTACCGGCTGGCCCTGGAGGTGCGGCGCGATGCTGAGCGTCGCCGCATCCGGCGAGGCGGTGAAGCTGCCGGTATAGACCGCGCCCTTGGCGTGGTTGACGCGGCGGCCGGGCAAAACCTCGGGGTTGTTGCGCGACATGACGTCGAACAGGCGCTGGCCGAGCGTGGCGTCCTGGGACTGGACTTGGGTCGGGGCTTGGGCCGGGGCTTGGGCATGGGTCTGGGCCGGCGCCACGGCGAAGCTGCCGAGGACGAGCAGCGAGGCAAGCAGCAGGGGGCGGGACTGCATGGCGGTGCTCCGGACGGTGAAGCCTTGCGCTAGACCATGACCGCCGGTGATGGCAACGCGGCCATCGTTGCAATCCTTGTTCTGTCGCGCAATTCACCTGCTGCGTCAGCGAGGCCGGCAGCGCCCGGGGCTCGCGCGCAGCCGCCGCCATCCTGCTTACCCGGCAATGTGGCTGGCGATGGGGCCGGCGGCGAGAACGGCATCGAGCTGCTCGAAGCTGCCCGACCAGCCCTGATGCATGGATTGGAGGTTGGCGGCGAAGACGGCGCATTCCTCGGCCGTGGCCTCATGCGGCACCAAGGTCAGCGTCATGCGGGTGGCGTCGCCAGCCTCCTCGAAGCGGACGGTCGTCAGCATCTGCAACGGCCAGCCTGGGGAGAAGGGCGCGCGGGCGAGATTGCCCGCGGCATCGCCGAAGCCATGCAGCCAGACCAGGCGGCTGGGCGCCTCCACCGTCCGGTAGATGAACCGGCCCCACATGACCTGGCCGTCCGGGCTCCGCATGGCGATGTGCAGCATCCCGCCCGGCCGCAGCTCGTGGCGCAGGACGCTGCTGGCGACACCCTTCGGCCCGAACCAGCGGGCCAGCAGGACCGGGTCGGTCCAGGCGCGCCAGACCAGGGGACGCGGGGCCTGGAACAGGCGGGTCATGGTGAATATGGGGAGCGCGGCGGCAGGCATCGGCTATTCCTTCCCGGTCGGGCGTTGCAGGTCCGCCAGCACGGTATCGAGGCGGTCGAAGCGGTCGGACCAGAGCTGGCCGATGTCCTCGAACCACTGCGCCGCCTCGCGCAGCGCCTCCGGCTTCAGCCGGCGTGGCCGGGACTGGGCGGCTTGGCCGGCCTCGATCAGCCCGGCCGCTTCGAGCACCTTGAGGTGCTTGGAGATGGTGGGCTGGCTGAGCCGGAAGGGCTTGCCGAGATCGGCGACGGTGGCCTCGCCCTGGGCCAGCCGGGCCAGGATGGCGCGGCGGGTGGGATCGGCGAGGGCGGCGAAGCGGCGGTCCAGCGGGGCGGTCTCGGCGGGGGCGATCATCGGCTCATTGTATAGCCGATTGGCTATATTGCCATCAAGCGATGGAATCCACCGCACCTTCAGCCGGCGCGCTGTGGGAAAGCCGGCTCCAGCGCCCGAGCATGAGCAGCGAGACGATGCCGATGCCCGCCGCCAGGCCGAGCCAGAGCCCGAGCGGCCCCAGGCCTGCCGCCCAGCCCGGCATCCCCCAAAAGGCCAGGCCGACGCCGACCGGCATGCCGATGCCCCAGTAGCCGAGCGCGGCCAGCAGCATCGGCACCCGGGTATCCTTCAGCCCGCGCAACGCCCCGGCGGCCACCGCCTGCAGCCCATCGGCCAATTGGAACACCCCGGCGACGGTCAGCAGCGTGGCGCCGAGCGCCGCCGCCGCCGCCGCATGGATGTCGCCGGGGTCGAGGAAGGCCCAGGCCAGCGGCCGCGCGGCCAGCAGCAGCAGCACCGCCATCGCCGCCATGAAGCCGCCGCCGAGACCGATCGCCACCCAGCCGGCCCGCCGCGCCCCGGCCAGGTCGCCCGCCCCGGCCAGCAGCCCGACCCGGGCGGTGGCCGCCTGGCCGATGCCCATCGGCACCATGAAGGTGAGCGAGGCGACCTGCAGCGCGATGGCATGGGCGGCGACCGCCACCGCACCGAAGCCGCCCATGGCCAGGGCGGCGGCGCTGAAGACGCCGATTTCCAGCAGCATCTGGCCGCTGATCGGCAGGCCGATGCGGAACACCTCGCGCAGCCGCGCCGCATCGAGCCGCCAGAAGCGGCCGAGCAGGCGGAACCGGCCGAGCCGCCGGTCGCGCGCCACCAACCCGAGCAGGCCGGCCAGCATCAGCAGGTTGGCGCAGGTGCTGGCGAGGCCGGCACCGGCGATGCCCATGCCGGGCCAGCCGCCGATGCCGAAGACCAGCAGCAGGCCGAGCAAGGCATTCAGCCCGACCGCCGCCCCGGTGACCCAGAGCGCCGGGCCCGGCCGTTCCATGGCGGCGAGGAAGCCGCGCAGCACGACGAAGCCGCAGAAGGGGATCAGCCCCCAGAGCATCGGGCGCAGGTATTCCTCCGCTCCCGCCGCCAGCGCCGGGTCCTGGCCGAGGCCGCGCAGCACCGCCCCGGCATGCCACAGCACCAGCAGGGAGGGCACCAGCAGCAGCAGCGAGGCGACCAGGGCGCTGCGGGCGCCGCGCCGCATCTCCCGCACCCAGCCGCGGCCGGTGCC
>JAQGIA010000185.1 GCA_028291445.1 Belnapia sp. | reverse complement strand
ACGATTCCGCCATGCTGCTGGACAGCGCGATCCGCCGCACCGGCGGCAAGCTCGCCGACAAATCCGCGCTGCGCGAGGCGATCCGCGCCGCGGATTTCCAGTCGGTCCGCGGCAACTTCAAATTCGGTGCCAATCATTACCCGGTACAGGATTTCTGGCTGTGCCAGGTGGCCAAGCGCGCGGACGGCAAGTACCAGACCGAGACGGTGCGCAAGGTGCTGGAGAACGACACCGATCCCTGGGCGGCGGAGTGCCGCATGCCGCGCGCCTGAACCACGGCGATGAGCCTCGGCCTGTTCCTGGTGCAGGCGCTGAACGGCCTGCAGTTCGGCGTGCTGCTGTTCCTCGTCGCGGCCGGGCTGACCCTGGTCTTCGGGGTGATGGACTGCATCAACCTGGCGCATGGCGTGCAGTACATGCTGGGCGCCTATTGCGGCGCCAGCCTCGCCGCGCTCGCCGGCAGCTTCTGGGCCGGGCTGGCGCTCGCCCTGCCGGCGACGCTGGCTTGCGGGCTGGTGCTGGAATGGCTGGTGTTCCGCCACCTGTATGAGCGGGATCATCTCTCCCAGGTGCTGGCGACCTTCGGGGTGATCCTGTTCCTCAACCAGGCGGTCAAGGCCATCTGGGGCACCGCGCCGTTGCAGATGGCCGCGCCCGAGGCGCTCTCCGGCGGCATCACCCTGCTGCCCGGGCTGCAATATCCGGTCTACCGGCTGGCGATCCTGGCCGCCGGCCTCGCCACCGCCGGGCTGCTCTGGCTGCTGGTGGAGCGCACCCGGATCGGCGCGCTGGTCCGCGCCGGGGCGAGCAACGCGCCGATGGTGGCGGCGCTCGGCGTCGATATTCGCCGGCTCTTCATGCTGGTCTTCGGCTTCGGCGCCATGCTGGCGGGCTTCGCCGGGGTCATGGCGGCGCCCATCCTCTCGGTCGAGCCGGGGATGGGCGACGGCGTGCTGATCCTCGCCTTCGTGGTCATCGTCATCGGCGGCATCGGCAGCGTGCGCGGCGCCTTCATCGCGGCGCTGCTGGTCGGGCTGGTCGAGACGCTGGGCCGGTCGCTGATGCCGGATCTGCTGCGGCTGGTCATGGCGGCCTCCCCGGCGCGACAGGCGGGGGCGGCGATCGGCTCCATGCTGGTCTATGCGGTGATGGCGCTGGTCCTGGCGGTGAAGCCGCGCGGGCTGTTCCCGGTGCGGGCTTGATCCCGGTGCGGGCTTGATCCCTGGCCTGATCCGGCGGGCGTGGCTGCCGCTGCTGGTGCTCGGGCTGCTGGCGGCGGCGCCCTTCATCGGCTTCGGTGCGGGCCATGCGCTGACCCTGCTGGCGCGGGCCATGATCATGGCGCTGGCCGCGGTCAGCCTGTGGCTGCTGGTCGGCGGCGCCGGCCTGGTCAGCCTCGGCCATGCCGCCATGCTCGGCATCGGCGCCTATGCGGTGGTGGCGCTGGACGCCGCCCGCATCACCGAGGCGGCCGTGGTCGTCCCGGTGGCGATGCTTGCCGCCGCCGGCTTCGCGTTGCTGACCGGCGCCGTCGCCATTCGCACCAGCGGGGTGCATTTCATCATGATCACCCTGGCCTTCGGCCAGATGGCCTTCTTCACTGCCGGCTCGCTCACGATCTATGGCGGTGACGACGGCTATACGCTCTATGGCCGCAGCCTCGTCGCCGGGCAGCGCTGGGCGGAGGACCGTCTGGGCTTCCACTACCTTTGCCTCGGGCTGCTGGTGGCGGCGCTGCTGGGCGGGCGGGTGCTGCTGGCCTCGCGCTTCGGCCGGGTGCTGCGGGCGGCGCGGGAAAATCCGGAGCGGGTGCGGGCCCTGGGCTTCTCGCTTTACCCCTATCGGCTCGCCGCCTATGCCATCGCCGGGGCGTTGGCCGGGCTGGCCGGAGTGCTGCTCGCCAATGCCGCCGAATTCGTGGCGCCGTCCTTCCTCGCCTGGCAGCGCTCGGGCGACCTGCTCTTCATGGTCATCCTCGGCGGCCTCGGCTCGCTGCACGGCGCGCTGCTGGGGGCCATCGCCTTCGTCCTGCTGGAGGAAGGGCTGAGCCACCTGACCGAACATTGGCGGCTGATCTTCGGGCCGCTGCTGGTGCTCTCGGTGCTGCATCTGCGCGGCGGGCTGGCCGGGGTGCCGGGGCAAATGGCGGGGCTGCTGCGGCGTGCCGGGCGGCCGCCCCATGCCTGAGCCAATCCTGGACGTGGAGCCGATCCTGGAAGTGGCGGGCTTGCGCAAGCGCTTCGGCGGGCTGGCGGTGACCGACGACGTCTCCTTCGCCGTGGCCCCGGGCGGCATCCATGCGATCATCGGCCCGAACGGCGCCGGCAAGACGACGCTGATCCACCAATTATCGGGCAGCCTGCGGCCGGATGCCGGGCGGATCCGCTTCGCCGGGCGCGACGTCACCAGCCTGCCGCCGCAGCGCCGCGCCCGGCTGGGGCTGGCGCGCAGCTTCCAGATCACCTCCGTCATCCCCGGCTTCCCGGTGCTGGAGAATGTCGCGCTGGCGGTGCAGGGCCGCAGCGGCGGCTCCTTCCGCTTCTTCCGCGCGGCCGCCGGCGAGGCCCGGCTGAATGCCGTGGCCCTGGCGGCGCTCGACCAGGTGGGCCTCGCCGGCCGCGCCGCCGCCCTGGCCGGCGCCCTCTCGCATGGCGAGAAGCGCCAGTTGGAACTCGCCATGGCGCTGGCGATGCAGCCGAAGCTGCTGCTGCTGGACGAGCCGCTCGCCGGCGCCGGGCCGGAGGAGACCACCCGCCTCGTCGCCCTGCTGAGCGCCTTGAAGCGGCACCACACCATCCTGCTGGTCGAGCACGACATGCAGGCGGTCTTCGCCCTGGCCGACCGCATCTCGGTCCTCGTCTATGGCCGGATCATCGCCACCGACGCGCCGGACGCCATCCGCGCCGATGCGGCGGTGCGCGCCGCCTATCTCGGCGAGGATGCGCCAGAAGGAGAATGGCCAGAAGGAGAATGGGGGGCATGACCCTGGTGGTGGCGGAGCTGCGCGCCGGCTATGGCGCCAGCCAGGTGCTGGACGGCATCGAATTTCGCATCGCGCCCGGCGAGGTGGTGACCCTGCTCGGCCGCAACGGCATGGGCAAGACCACCACCATCCGCGCCATCATGGGGCTGCTGCCGGGGCTCGGCGGGCGCATCCTGGGCGGCGAGATCAGCTTCGGCGATACCGCGCTGGCCAGCCCCTCGGCCGGCCTGCCGCCGCACCGCATCGGCCGCCTCGGGCTCGGGCTGGTGCCGGAGGGACGGCAGGTCTTCCCCACCCTCAACGTCGAGGAGAACCTGACCGCGACCGCCGCCAGCCGGCACGGTCCGCCGCGCTGGACCCTGCCGGCGGTCTTCGCCCTGTTCCCCCGGCTGGAAGAGCGGCGGCGCCAGCCCGGGGCGCAGCTCTCGGGCGGCGAGCAGCAGATGCTGGCGATCGGCCGGGCGCTGATGACCAACCCGGCGCTGCTGCTGCTGGACGAGGCGACCGAGGGCCTGGCGCCGCTGGTCCGGGCCGAGATCTGGGCGGTGCTGGCGCGGCTGAAAGCCGAGGGAATGGCGATCCTGCTGATCGACAAGAACCTGGCCGCGGCGATGCGGCTGGCGGACCGCCATGTGGTGGTGGAGAAGGGCCGCACGGTCTGGACCGGCAGCAGCCAGGCCCTGGCCGCCGCGCCGCAGGTACGCGAGACTTACCTGCATATTTGAAACGACGGAGGGAACAGCGATGCAACTGCCACCGATGACCGCGGGCATCACCCCGGCCGGGACCGCCGAGGGCGGCGTGGTCTGGAACATCCTTGGCCAGACCTACAAGCCGCTGCAGCATTCGGCGGCCTCCTTCGCCTTCGACACGCTGTTCCCGGATGGCACCTTCGTGCCGCCGCATGTCCATGCCCGGCAGGATGAGTTCATCTACCTGCTCGACGGCCAGTTCGAGCTGTTCCTGGCGGGCGAGACGAAGCAGGCGACGACCGGCGATTTGGTCCGGCTGCCGATGGGACAGCCGCATGGCATCTTCAACAAATCCGGCAGACCGGTGCGCGCCCTGTTCTGGGTGGCACCGAGCCTCGGCCTCTACGAGCTGTTCAGCCGCCTCCATAATGTCGGCGATCCGGGCGAGGTGGTCCGGATCGCCGCCGGATACGAGGTGGAGTTCCTGCCCCCGCCCGGTTGACCAAACGCGGGGCTGGTCAGGTGCGGGCCTGATCAGGTGCAGGGCTGGTCAGGTGCAGGCTGGTCAGGTGCAGGGTTGGGGCCGGAATTCGACGCGGCGGTCCAGCAGGTCCGTCGCGTCATCGCGGCCGGTGCCGATCAGCGGCTTGCTGGCACCGGCCCCCTCGGCCTGGAGGCGCCGGGCGAGTGGCGCTTCCACCGCCAGCAGGCGCTGGCGGATGCTGCGGGCCCGGTCCAGCGAGACCCGCTGGTTGACCGCCGCGCTACCGGTCGTGCTGGCATGGCCGATGATATCGAGGCAGGCGCCATCGGCATTGGCATGGCGGGCGATCTGGCGCAGCCACATCGGATAGCGGCCGCTGATCGCCGGGTCGGGCCAGAAGGCGGCGCCACCCGGGCGGAACAGGAATTTCACCGCCAGGCGCTGGCGTTCCAGCCCGTATTCCACCAGCTCACCGAAGGCCGCCTCGGCCTCGCGCGGCCGGTCGAGCGCGGCGGCGGCGAGATATTGCCCGTTGAAGCTGCGCAGCTGGGCGCCCTTCGGCGCTGCCCGCGCGGCGGCGAATTGCGCCTGCGCCTCGGCATAGCGGCCGGCTTCATAGGCGGCGGTGGCATCGGCGATCAACGCCTCGGCCCGGACCGACTGCAGCCAGTCGGCGTCGATCGGATCGCCCGGATTGCCGGCGCAGACGCGCAGATAGGCCGCCGCAGCCGGGTCATCGACCCAGGCGGGGCTGTCGCGGTGGAAGGCGGTGGGGGTGGTATCGACCTCCTCCGGCCGGACCCAGGCGGTCTCATGCGCCACCACCTTGCCGGTCGAGAGATCGGCCAGCACCGCCCAGATGCGATAGGCGACCGGGGCGGCGGTGGTGCTGTTCTGGAGGCTGCCGGCAGCGGTGACGCCGGTGATGGCGCCCAGCAGGACCAACGGCCTGGCATCGAGGCTGGCCAGGGTGAAGGGCTGCAGCCGGTAGTTGGGATGGTGATCGGTGACCGCCGCGGCGATGCGGCGGGACATGGCGCGGGTGGTCGCGGTCTCGGTGCCGGTGGCGCGGTCGATCAACGGGTCGATCACCAGCGGCCGGGGCGGGCCGGGCGGCAAACCGGCGCGCAGCAGCACGGCATCCGCCAGGCTGAGCACCGCGGCATCCAGCGGCAGCGCCTCCTTCGGCGGCTTCGGCGCCTGGGCGACCGGCGCCTGGTCCGTGGCGCAGGCCGCCAGGGCGAGCAGCAGCACCAGCGCCCGGCTAGTCCGGGCAGCCGCGTTGGAGAAAGCGGATATCACCATCTGAAACACTGTCTCCGATCTGCATGCGTTGCGCGATATGCCGGCAGCGGGCGGCAGCGGCCGGCTGCGGCGAGGATGGGATGAGGCGAGCCTCCTGCGGCTCCGGCACGGCAGGGGCCGGGCGCGGCGTCGCCAAGCGCGGCCGGGCGGCTGGGGGCGTCACGGGCTCGGGCGTCACGGGCTCGGGCGTCACCGGTTCGGGCGTCACCGGTGGGGCCGCCTCCGTCATCGGGGACGGCGCCAGGGCAGGAGGTGACGGAATCCGCAGCGGGGAATCCGGTGCCGCCGGCGGTGGTACGGCTTCGACCATGGCGGCCGCTGGAGGAACGGGCATTGGAGCGGGTACCAGGGTTACCGGCGGCGGCACGGCCTCGACCACGGTGGCCTGCGGTGCGTCGGGCAGCTGGTCCGCCGCAGGAAGCCTGGCGATGCTGCCCGGCGTCGCCGGCACGGCAGGGGCCGGTAAGGCAGGGATTGCGACAGGCACGGAGCCGGAGGTCACCGCTGGCCCTTCAGGCGGCGGAACGGCACGGGGCGGCGCCGGCAGCACGATGGCCATCCGGCCCTCCGGCATGGCTGGAAGCAAGGCCAGCCCCAAGCCGGTACCGCCGATCACCACGACAGCCAGGACGAAAGCCAGGATCAGCCGCCGGTTCCGCCGCCGCCGCCGGGCCAGGATGCCCAGCCTGACCGGCGGACCCGGCGCCGCCTCGGATTCCAGGGCACGGCGGGCGGTCGATATCCAGGAATCCCCGCCCGCCAGGGTCAGCCGCGGCGCCTTGGCGAAGGCCGCATTGAGCGCTCCCGTTTCCCATCGCACCACCGGCAGCACGCCGGCGAAGATCGAGCCGAAGCGGGCCTTGTCCAGCCGCTGGCGCAGCAGGACGGGCGCCTCGGGCGTCCCGCCACGGATGGCGATGCCGTAGCGCGGGTGCAGCAGCACCAGGGGCAACACCTCCCTACCCACCCGGCAGTCGCGCAGTTCCAGCCAGTCGTTGTCCGCGGGAATGTCGCCATGCTCCGCCCAGCCGCCGGGCGATGCCTCGGACTGCACGCCGGGAGGCGGCGCGTCGGGTGCGGAGGCGGGCTGCGAGGGGGTCAGCGACGGGGCTCCGGTGAGCGAGGGCTTCGCCAGACTTGGCAAGGGAGTAGCCGCCGCCACGGCAGCGGCACCTTGTCGGGCACAAGTCATCAGCGCCCGGCCGGTCGCAGCCGCAGGCCGTCAAACCCCTGAGAGGCAGGTTACCGGTTGTGACAGGCAACCCGCCGTAGCCCTGCCGCCTCGCGCCCCCGGTCCCCGGCTGCCGGGCGCCGCGGCTAGCCCTGCCGGTGGCGTGGCCGATCGACGAAGGCGCGCATCATCCGGCGCGGCTCCTCACTGGACCAGGCGCTGGCGAAGGCGGGGATGCCGGCGGCGATCGCCTGGCCGGTCGGCAGATCCTCCCATTGCCGCATCAGGGCCTTCTGTAACCGCAACGCCCGGCAGCCGGCGGCGCCGAGATGGCCAAGCCATTCCGCCACCGCCGCATCCAGCATGTCGGCGGGCACCACCTTCTCCACCAGCCCCCAGTCGAGCGCCTCCGCCGCGCCGATGGTCTCGCCCAGCAGCAGCAGGCGGCGGGTGCGGCCCCAGCCGATCAGCCCAGGCAGCAGCGCCGCCTCCACCACGGAGGGAATCCCGACCCGCACCTCCGGCATGCCGAACTGCGCATGTCCGGCCGCCAGCCGCAGGTCGCAGGCGGCGGCGAGTTCCAGCCCGGCGCCCAGGGTCCAGCCATTGACCCGGGCGATCACCGGCGCCGGGCAGTCGCGGACCGCGCGGCAGCAACCATGCACCAGGGTGATGAACTCGGCGGCTGCCGTGGCATCCTCGATGCCGGCCATCACACCGATATCGGCGCCGCCGACGAAGGCCTTCGGTCCGGCCCCGGTCAGCACCACCGCCTGCAGGGCCTCATCCGCCGAGACACTGGCCATGACAGCGGCGAATTCGCGCATGAGCCCGGGGTTCAGCGTATTCAGCCGCGCGCTGTGGTCGATGGTGACCCAGGCGACGCGGCCGGTCTCCGGCGCGGTGCGGATTTCGGTCAGGATCGTCCCGGGCATCAGCGGGGCGCCCCCCCGGCCAAGCCAGGACCGGAGACGGCCAAGCCGGAACCGGAAACGGCGAAGCCGGCGGTCTGGGCATAGCCGCGGGCGATGGCGGCGAGATCTTCCATGGCGATGACATCCTCGATTCGGGTGAAGCCCTGGGGCGCCCGGGCATGGACCACGTCCACCACCCGTTCCGGGCCGCCCTGGCGATTGCTGGCGACCAGCGCCGCGGTCTTCGGCAGCCGTTCGCCCGCATAGGCAACCAGCGCCGCCGGCACCGGCTGGCCAACCAAGGCATCGGCCAGGCAGCGGGCGTCGAGGATGGCCTGCGAGGCGCCGTTGGAGCCGACCGGATACATCGGATGCGCCGCATCGCCGAGCAGGGTGACACGCCTCTCGGTCCACCAGGGCAGCGGGTCGCGATCGCACATCGGATATTCGAGCCGCTCGGGCGAGGCCCGGATCAGCGCCTCGACATCGAGGAAGGGCAGTTGCAGCCGGCGGGCAAGCGGCAGGATGTCGCGCAGCCGGCCGCGGCGGGACCAGTCCTCGCGCCGTGGCGGCGGCGCCTCCCCGCTGCCGGTGCGGGCATAGACCACCCAGTTGGTCAGCCGGCGATCCGCCGTGCTGCCCGCGCCGATCGGGTAGCAGACCAGCTTGGCGCGATCGTCGCCGGCGATGAACATGGCATCGCCGCCCTCGAAGGCGGGCCAATCGACCGCGCCGCGCCACATCTGGATGCCCTGCCAGCGGATGCCGCCATCCGCCGGGTGCAGCAGCCCGCGCAGCGCCGAATGAATGCCGTCGGCGCCGACCAGCGCATCGCCGCGCAGCGCCGAAGCCTCGCCACCGGCGCCGATGCAGCGGGCGGTGACGCCGGCCGCATCCTGCTCGAAACCGGCAAGGCGCAGTCCGCTCCGCAGCGCGCCCGGCGGCAGCCGCTCCTGCGCGGCGCGCCACAGCACCCCGTGCAGCCGGCCGCGATGGATGGAGAATTGGGGCATGGGATGGCCGGCATGCAGGCCGCGTGGTTCGGACCACAGGATCTGGCCGAGGTGGTTCAGGTAGCGCAGCTCGCGGGTGCGGATGGCGACGGCGTCGAGCGCCTCGAGCAGGCCAAGCCCGGCCAATTCGGCGATGCCATGCGGCAGGATATTGATGCCGACGCCGAGTTCGCGATGCTCGGCCGCCGCCTCCAGCACGGTGCAGGCGATGCCGCGCTGGTGCAGCATCAGCGCCAGGGTCAGGCCGCCCACGCCGCCGCCCGCGATCAGCACCCGCATTCCACCCGCCCCCACCCTTGCCCCGGCTCCTTGGCCCGGCGAGGCTACCCTGCCCCGCCGCATCGCGGGAGGGGGCCGCGAGGTTGGGGTCAGGGCGTCATCGCCGCCGCGTTCAGCAAGCCGACCGCGATGGCGACCGCGGCCTTCAATACGCCCGTCGCCAGCTCCCCGCGCTCGATCGCCGCCCGCCATTCGGGCAGCAGCCAGGCGGTTCCGAAGAAGCTCGCCAATTGCGCCAGCAGCGCCACCACCGCCCAGACCACCGCATCCGCCAGCCCGGCCGAATGCGAGACAGCGCTGGCCACCGCCAGCGCCGCCCCCACCACCGCGCCGCCCAGCGCCACCGCGGCGGGCAGGTTGCCGGCGCGGACCAGCCCCAATTCATCATGCGGGGTCAGCCGGGTGAAGACCAGGAAGGCCGCCCCCAGCAGTGCCAGCCCGGCGATGAAATGCGCCAGGAAGGCGGGCAGCGCGGCAAGGCTGGTCATGCGGGATTCCCCAAGGGCACAGCAGCCAATGGGACGGCGGCTGGAAAGTAGTGCGGGACGAAGCGGCTGGTATCGCGGGTGACCGGCGTCGCATCCTCGCGGATGCCGAGGCCGCGCGGCTCTCCCGCCACCAACCATGTACCGAGCACCGGATAGCGGCCGGCGAAGCAGGGCAGTTCGGCATAGGCCTGCCAGACCTTGGGCTGGCCGCCGTAGGGACCCGTGGTGCTGACACCGGGGGCGATGATATTGGCGCCCTCGCGGCCCCAGAACGGCTTGCCGATCTCCGGCCCGCCGCAGCGTCCCGGCTCCAGATACGCCGGCAACAGGTTCGGGTGGTCCGGGAACAAGGCCCAGAGCAGCGCGAGGAAGGCCTTGCTGCTCGGCAGCATCCGCCAGGCGGGTTCCAGCCAGCGGGTCATGGCGCCGGCGACATGCGCGCCGAAGGGCTCGGCCAGCAGCCAGTCCCAGGGATAGAGCTTGAAGATCGCCGCGATCGGCGCTTCCGCCCGGTCGCGGAAATCGCGGCCGTTCCAGCCGATATCGGCCATGCCCAGCGCCGGCGCCTCCAGCCCGGCCTGCAGCGCGGTATCGCGCAGGTAGTCGAGCGTCCCCTGGTCCTCGGCCGAGCCGCCGGCGCAGGCGAAATGCACCCGCCCGGGCAGGCCGAGCCGTGGCCAGGCGGCGATCAGCGCCTCATGCAGCCCGTTGAACTGGTCCGCCGCCGGCGCCACGCATTGCAGCCATTCCCACTGCACCACCGCCGCCTCGAACAGCGCGGTCGGCGTGTCGGCGTTGTATTCCAGCAGCTTCGGCGGCCCGCTGCCGTCCCAGCGCAGGTCCATCCGGCCGTAGAGACTGGGCTCCTGCCGCGCCCAGGATTGCTTCGCCAGCGCCCAGGCCGCGGCGCCGAGGCCGAGCGCCCGGCCGGTATCCTCCCGCACCAGATGCGCCACGGCGAGCCGGGTCAGCCGTTCCAGCTCTGCCGTCGCCGCCTCCAGCACGTCGATCTCGGGGGCGGTGAAGGCGTAGCAGGCGCTCTCGTCCCAATAGGGCTCGCCCTCGATCTCGGCGAAGGCGAAACCCATGCGGCGGACACGCTCCAGGCGGTCCGGACGGGGCGCCAAGACCTCCCGGCGCATCCTCAGCCGCCGCCGCTGAAGTGGCTGGCGAAGCCGCCGAAGCCGCCCCGGCTGCTGGCGGGGAGGCTGTCGCCACCACTGGCGTTGCCCCGGCTGCCGCCGCTGCCGGAATGGGACCCGCCGCTGCGGGTGTTGCGGCAGAGCTGCTCGGCATCCGGCCGTCCGGCCGCGCGTGCCGCCCGGCATTCCTCCGAGGTGGCGTCACAGGTCGAGAGGCCGAAGGCGAGGCCGCCGCCGAGCAGGACGAGGCTGATCCCTGTTGCACGCCGCATGGGCGAAGGCTAACCGGAAGCGGCCGGATACCGCCAGCGCCTCCTGGATTTCCGTGCAGTCCCAGGTGGGATTCCACAGGGAGTTTCTGCGGGAGGCGCGGCAAGTATGATCGGGACCCTCGCATGTCCATCTTGCCAGAAACCACCGCCGCGTCGGGTGCCCCAGCGGGCCGCGATGCCCGCATCGTCACGCCGATCGGCACCGGCCATTTCCGCTCGCATTGCTACATGCCCGGGCTATCGCTGCGCCGTACCGGCAGCGCCCGCGGCGCGGCGGCCGTGCCGGCGCCCGCCCAGGGGTGCATCCAGGGGCGTACCCAGGGGCGCACCCAGGGGCGCACCCAGGCGATGCCCGCGGAGTAGCGGCGGTCCGAGGCCGGCGCGATGAGCGGCATCGAGACCCTGCTGCGCTGGCTGGACCTCGCCGGCATCGCGGTTTTCGCCGCCTCCGGCGCGTTGGTCGCCTCGCGCAAGCAGATGGATGCGGTCGGCTTCATCCTGATCGCCGCCGTCACCGGCTTCGGCGGCGGCACCGTGCGGGATCTGCTGCTCGGCCGCACCCCGGTCTTCTGGCTGGGCGACCCGTCGCTGCTGGCGGTGGCGAGCAGCGTCGCCGTGCTGGTGTTCTTCACCGCGCACCGGGTCGAAAACCGCTTCCGCGCCCTGTTGTGGGCGGATGCGATGGGGCTCGCGCTCTATGCCGTGCTGGGTGCCGAGATCGCGCTGATCGCCGGCGCCCATCCCTGGGCCGCGGTGCTGCTCGGGGTGGCGACTGCGACCTTCGGCGGGGCGCTGCGCGATGTCATCTGCAACGAGATCCCGCTGCTGCTGCGCAAGGAGATCTACGCCCTGGCGGCGCTGGCCGGCGCCACCGCCTTCGTCGTGCTGCGGCTGCATGGCGTCTGGCGGGACACCGCCCTGCTGGCGGGGATGGGGGTGTGCTTCGCCATCCGCGCCGCCGCCATCCTGCGCGGCTGGTCGCTGCCGGCGTACAAGGGCCGGCCGGGGCGGGACTATCCGGACCGGGACTGAGGATTGCCGCCGGTTCGGCTTGCGGCCCGGGCCGCGCCCGACCTAGGCTTGCCGCGCAGGGCCACGCCAGAACGGCCCGCGGGAGGATACCATCGTGCAACGCAGGAGCCTGGCCGGCCTCGCCGCCGGCATGCTGGCCGCGCCTGGGCTCACGCGCGCCCAGGCCGCCTACCCCGACCGGCCGATCCGCTTCATCGTCCCCTTCCCGCCCGGCGGCGGCACCGATGTCTGGGCCCGCATGGTGGCCGAGCCACTCCAGGCCGAACTCGGCCAAGCCATCCTCATCGAGAACCGTGGCGGCGGCGGCGGCATGATCGGGACCGAGGCCGCGGCCAAGGTGCCGCCGGATGGCTATACCCTGCTGTACAACATCACCACCCATGTCCAGGCGCCGGTTACCTTCCGCCGCTTTCCCTACGACCCGGTGGCGGATTTCTTTCCGGTCGGCCGGCTCGGCACCACCGCCATCACCTTCTGCGTCGGGCCCTCGGTTCCAGCCGAGGTCAAGGACCTGGCCGGCTTCGTCGCCTGGGGCCGCGGCCGGCCGCTGGCCTTCGGCAACTACGGCCAGGGCTCGACCGGTCATGCCTTCGCCGTGCTGCTGGCCGAGGAAGCCCGGTTGCAGGTGACCCAGGTCGCCTATCGCGGCGAGGCGCCGATGCTGCACGACCTGCTGTCCGGCAGCTTCCACGGCAGCTTCAACAGCATGACCGCCTCGGGCGAGATGATCCGCGCGCGGCGCATCCGGCCGCTGGCCACCGGCGGGCCGGAGCGGGTGCCTTCGCTGGCGGCGGAGGTGCCGACCCTGATCGACCTCGGCTATTCCCGCCGCTTCGACTTCACCGGCTTCACCGGCCTGTTCGCCCCGGCGCGGGTGCCGCAGGCAGTCAAGGACCGGCTGGTGACGGCCTTCCGCCGCGTCGCCACCAGCGATTCCATGCTGCAGCGGTTGCGCGCCATCGACACCACGCCGGGCTACGAGGACCCGGAGACCTTCCGCGCCTCGATCCAGCGCACCCTCCGCCAATGGGCGGAGCTCGCCGAATCCCTCGACCTCTATGCCACGGGCTGAACCGAATGCACCGTCGTCATCTGCTTGCCTTGCCCGCCCTCCTCGCCGGCCCGGCCCAAGCCCAAGCCCAGATCCAGGCCCAGGGCGTCTTCCCGGATCGCCCGATCCGCTTCATCGTCCCCTTCCCGCCCGGCGGCGGCACCGACACCTGGGCGCGCATCGCCGCCGAGGGCATGCAGCCGGAACTGGGCCAGACCATCATCATCGAGAACCGCGGCGGCGGCGGCGGGCTGATCGGCACCGAGGCCGCGGCGAAGGTCCCGCCGGACGGCTATACGCTGCTGTTCACCATCACCACCCATATCCAGACGCCGGTGGTGATGAAGCGCTTCCCCTACGACCCGGTGGCGGATTTCGCGCCGATCGGCCGGCTCGGCACCACCGCCATCCTGTTCTGCGTCGGCCCCGGCGTGCCGGCCGGCGTGACCACCCTGGCGGAGTTCATCGCCTGGGGGCGCGGCCGGGACCTGTCCTTCGGCTCCTATGCCCCGGGCTCCACCGGGCATGCCTTCGCGCTGATGCTGGCCGAGGAGGCGCAGCTGGAAATGACCCATGTCGCCTATCGCGGCGAAACGCCGATGCTGCAGGACATGCTCGGCGGGTCGATCCACGGCGGCTTCCACAGCATGGCCGCGGCGGGTGAGATGATGAAGGCCGGCCGGGTCCGCGCCCTGGTCTGCAGCGGCGAGGCCCGGGTGCCCTCCATGCCGCAGGTGCCGACCCTGCGGGAATCCGGCTTCTCCGCGCGCTTCAGCTTCAGCGGCTTCTCCGGCCTGCTGGCCCCGGCGCGGACCCCGCCGCCCGTGCTGGACCGCTTGGTCGCCGCCTTCCGAATCGCGGCGGCGAAGCCCGAGACGCACCAGCGGCTGCTGGCGATCGACACCATCCCCAGCTACCAGGACCCCGCCGCCTTCCGGGCGCAGATCGAGAAAAACCTGCGCGAATGGACCGAGATCGCGACGCGGCTGAACCTGAGCATCGAGGGTTAGCGGCCCGCTGCCTACGGCGGCTCCGGAACCCTGGGGCTCAGACGATCGGCGCCTTGCGCAATTCCGGCTCGATCAGCCGGGCGAAGGGCAGCTCGCCGGCGGCGGCGACCGCCGCCTCGCCCAGCGCCGCGCGCGGGTCGGCGGCGTTGCGCATCGCCTTGTAGCCATCCTCCGCGGCGATGCCGGCGCTGGCCGCCAGCAGATGGATCCAGTTCACCACGGTGACCGGATGGTTCTGCTCCAGCCCGACCATCTCCCGGTGGCAGGAATGGAATATCGTGCAAAGCGTATCGGCCCCGACCGCCGCCATGGATGCCAGCGTGGCGCGCTGCGCATCCGCCAGCGCGCCCGGCACCCCGGCGAGCGAGGAGCACATATGCCCCGGCGCCCGGTACGGTTCGTCGAGCAGGGTCAGCCCGGGGATCAGCCGCAGCAGGTCGGCGACCAGCCCGTTCACCGGCACCCTGCCGTTGAAGCCGAGATGGCCATGCAGCAGCACCCGCGCCGGCACTGGCCGGGTCAGCAGCGGGCGCAGGCGATCCCGTCGCGCATGCAACACCTCGGTCACGTGCACCGTCTCGAAGGCCGGGGTGGTCACCGGCGCCATGCTGTCCTGCATGTTCATGTGGCAGGACGGGCACCAGGTGACGACCTTGCCGCGCCCGGTCGCGTTGAAGGCCTCGATGGTGCGGCGGGCCATTCCCTCGTTGATCCGGGCGCTGGCATCCTTCGGGCTGCCGCAGCAGCTGGCCGGGCCGCCGGTGGGCTCCGCCGCCATCCCGACCGCTTCCAGCAGCCGGGTGGTGGCGCGGATGACCTCGCCGTGGCGGGTCATGTTGCAGCCGTACCAGAAGATGGCCGGTTCGGCCTGCCCCTGGTCTGGGGCCATGGATTCAGGGTTCACAGCCATCGGGCCTGTTCCTCCTCGGTCAGGGTCAGCCGGGCGAAGGCTTTCACCTTGGGCGAGTATTGCGTGTCTTCCTTGACCGGGATCAGCGGGGCCGTCCCCAGCGCGCCCTTGGCCCGCCATTGCGCCAGCCGCAGCATGAAGGCGGCATCGAGCCCTTCGGGACAGGCCGGGGTGCAGATGCCGCTGCGGGTGCAGGCGGCGATCCAGGCCAGCGCCGCCGGCGAGCCCGGCCCGTCGCGCAACACGTCCCGCATGCCGGCGGCGACCGTGCCGGGTTCGGCCGCATCGACCCCCGCGGCATAGGGGGTCATCGGGCAGGCCGTCACGCAGCCGCCGCAGGCGGTGCAGAGCGCCGCCAGCCGCGCCGATTCCGTGCGGATATGCCCGGCGAGGCCGCTCATGTTGGGCCCGGCAGCACGGCGATGGCCTCGATCTCGATGCAGACATCGGTGGTGGTGAATTGCGCCCCGCCGACGCAGGTGCTGGCGGGCGGTGCCGCCAGCCCGGCGAAGGCAGCGCGACGCACCTCGTTGAAGCCGTCGTAATGGCGCATGTCGCTGAGCCAGGTGGTGATCTTCAGCAGATGCGAGAGGTCGGCCCCTTCCCCCGCCAGCGTGCGTTCCAGCCGTGCCAGGCATTCCCGCGCCTGGTCCTGCACGCTGCTGCCCGCGGCGGCGCTGCCGCGGGCGGTGACGCCCGAACAGAAGATCAGCTTCGCCCCGCCGCCGAGCGGCACGGTGCGGGCGGGCGGGAACAGCGGCGGCTGGCTCATGCACGGGTCTCCGGCCGTAGGTCTTGGCGCGCAGCCTCGCCCGGCCCGGCGCCGGCCGCAAGGCCGGGCCGTATGACATGGCTACTACTACTGCGCCCGCTTTGGTGTACGAATGAGCTGACGGTCAGGGTTCCCCTTTCCCCGGACAGCCTCATCCTACGGCTTCGATGACGGGTATTCGAGCGCGGTGAAGCCGTTCAGGACGGCCATACGAACCTGGAACTCGGCGCTCTTGCGGCCGCAATCCTTGCGATCAGGCCTTGGCCCAAGAGTTTGGCACAGTCCAATCGAGGCCGGTTAACCGCGCGAGGCTCTCGACGAGAGCCGGCCGTCTGGCGCAGCGCCATGCCGAACAGCATTTTCATGGTCAGGCAGGTCTGGACAGCAGCATCGCTATGGACAGCTTTCGGCCCCCTTTACCGGTCGGCGCGGCTGCGGTCGTAAACCGACGGCCGGCAGGCTACCGGGGTGGCCATCGCCGCCGATGCGTTGAATCGCATGATCGAGCTCGGACGGCCGGAGTATGTCCGCATCGCATAATCCACAACGCGAGCAGGGCTAAGTGCATCTTAACCGCTTATCCCTGCAGCTCACTGACAGCGACACGCTGAGGAGAGGAAGAATCGACGTGATTGCCAATAAGTCATGCTAGTTTTCGCGGTCTCGCGATGTGAGCAGTTTGTCCTGCCGCCGCACGCCGCAGCTGGTCTAGGCTGATTGCAACCCCCGGCAAGGATCGACGACATGGCGACGCTGACCGTGAATGGTACGGAACGCCGGTACGATGGCGACGGCGAGATGCCGCTGCTGTGGTTCCTGCGGGATGAGCTGGGACTGACCGGCACGAAATTCGGCTGCGGCCAGGCATTGTGTGGCGCTTGCACCGTGCATGTCGACGGCAGCGCGGTGCGCGCCTGCCAGACGCCGATTTCCTCGATCGATGGTGCCAAGGTCACCACCATCGAAGGGCTCTCGGAAACAGGCGAGCACCCAATGCAGGTCGCTTGGCGAGAGCTCAATGTCTCGCAGTGCGGCTACTGCCAGGCCGGGCAGATCATGCAGGCGGCATCGTTGCTGAAGGACATCCCCAATCCCGGCGACGACGACATCGATACGGCGATGAGCGGCAACCTCTGCCGCTGCGGCACCTATCCGCGCATCCGCGCCGCGATCAAGCAGGCCGCCAAGGGAGGCCGGACATGATCGAGAACATCAGCCGGCGCGGGCTGCTGGCCGGCTTCGGCGCCGGCAGCCTGGTGCTCGCCATCGGTATCCCGCCAGCGCAGGCCCAGGCGAAGGGCTTCGGCGCGGATGGCATGCCGAATGGCTGGCGCGACGATCCGAAGCTGTTCGTCGCCCTGGCCGAGGACGGGACCGTCACCGTCACCTGCCACCGCTCCGAGATGGGGCAGGGCGTGCGCACCTCGATCCCGATGGTGGTCGCCGAGGAGATGGAGGCCGACTGGGCCAAGGTCCGCGTCACCCAGGCCTGGGCCGACGAGGGTCATTTCGGCAACCAGGACACCGACGGCTCGCGCAGCTTGCGGCACTTTTTCACCCCGATGCGCCATGCCGGCGC
>JAQGIA010000181.1 GCA_028291445.1 Belnapia sp. | reverse complement strand
CGGCGGCCTCGGCCACCAGATGGGTCGCCTTGGCCTCGGCCTCGGCCAGCCGCTCACGGGCCTCGGCGTCCCGCATCGCGGCGAGCTGGCGGCCCTCGGCCTGCAACACCAGCGCCTGCTTCTCGCCCTCGGCGCGCTGGATGGCGGCGGCGCGGTCGCCATCGGCCCGCATCACCGTGGCGCGGCGCTCGCGCTCGGCGGTCATCTGCAGGTTCATGGCGCGGATCAGGTTCTCCGGCGGCTCGACCTTGCGCAGCTCGACCCGGCTGACCTTGACCCCCCAGGGCTCGGTCGCGCCATCGAGGATGGCCATGAGGGAAGAGTTGATCCGCTCACGCGAGGAAAGCGTCGAATCGAGGTCCATCTCGCCGATGACGGCGCGGATATTGGTCATCGCCAGGGCGTTCAGCGCCTGTTGCAGATTCTGCACCTGATAGGCCGCCTTGGCCGGGTCCATGACCCGGTAATAGACGATGCCGTCGACCACCACCGTCGCGTTGTCCTTGGTGATGACCGATTGCTCGGGGATATCGAGCACCACCTCCTGCACGTTAAGCTTGTGGCCGACCGCATCGACGAAGGGCACCAGGAAGTTCAGCCCCGGCTGGAGCAGGCGGATGAAGGCGCCGAAGCGCTCGACCGTCCAGACCTGGCCCTGCGGCACTGTGCGGATGCCCCGGGCGGCGGTGACGAGGGCGAGCAGGATCAGGGCGAGCAGGACGATCTGGAGGCCGGTCATGGATGGCTCCGCGCATGAGCAGGCAATGTAGCGCGTTCAGAGCAGCATGGGCATGGGCAAGGGCGCCGAGGCGGGCTGTACCGAAGCCGGCGGCGCCAGGGCGTCCAGCGGGCGGGCGCCGCAGGCCAGCAGATGGGCGGCGACCGCATCCATCTCGGCGGCGGGGCGGGTGGTGTCGTGAAACGGATCGTCGGCGGGCGAGCCGGTTGGGACCCAGATGATGGTCTCGTAGCGGGCGCGGGTGAGCAGGACCCGGTAGGTGTTGCGGATGAACTCCTGTTCGGTGGCGCCGCGGACGCGTTGCCAGGCGGTGCCGGCGAAGCGCCAGGACTGCCAGCCGCCCGGACCGTGGCGAAAATCACCGCCCCAGGCGAGGCCGACCGTATCCAGCTCCAGCCCCTGGCAGGCGTATTCGGTCGCGGCGGTCTCCAGCGCATCGGAGGCGCGGATATCCGGCCAGCGCTCCAGGAACCATGCCACCGGCTCCTCGGTGCCGATCAACTGGGCGTCGAAGCCTTCCGCCCGCAGCCGGCGGGCGCCCGAGGATCGCACGAAGCCGCAGCGTCGCAGCCCCGGCGTCAGCCGCCGCAGCGCCTGCCGCGCCGCGTCCAGCGAGCGGGTCACCAGGAAGGGCAAGGCCGTCGAGGCCTGCGCGATGCCGGCCGCTTCCGCCACCGCGCCGCGCAGCATCGCATCGACCCACAGGGCCGCGGCATCGTCGCGGATGCTGCGCATCGAAACGGCCAGATGGAGGTCCGCCGCGATCCGCAGCCAGGGCTGCGGCGTATCGGCTAGCCGCTGCGACGGATCGGCCGCGGTCAAGGCACCGGGCGCGGCCACCGCGTGCCAGCCAGGCGTCGCCTGGATCACCCGGCCCCATTCGCGCAAGCCAGCCTCGCCGGTGTTGATCTCCTGCCCGCCGCCGATCAGCGCCACGATGGCGGCGAAGCCCGGGTGCCGGCCCATGATCGCCAGGGCATGCGCCGGCTCGCTCATCGTGAGGGTGCTCACCCGGCGCTGGGTATCGCGCTGCGCCTGGTCGGCATCCCAGGCGCGTTGCGCCTCGTCGAATACGATGACCCGTTCGGCCGGCGGCGCCGATTGATGGGCATTGTCGGCCAGGAAGCGATGCACATTCTGCAGGGCGGCGGCCGATTCATGCCGTGCCTGGCGCAGCCGGCCGGCCCGCTGGCGGCGTTCCGGATCGTTGCTCGGGCCCAGGGCGAGGTCGATGCCGGCCCGGTTGCAGGCCAGCGCCTCCCGCAATACGGCGACCAGCGGCGCATTGCCGGTCAGGAAGGCGGTGCCCGCGCGCCGCGCCTCGCCGAAGACGATGTTGAGGCCGCAAAGGGTTTTGCCGGCGCCAGGGATGCCGGTCACGAAGACCACCACATGCTCCCCGGCGGCGCGGGCGGCGTCGAGGGCCTGCTGGATGGCCTCGGTGGTGCGGGTCAGGTTGGGCGCATCGGCCCGGGCCTCGGCGATCTCCGCCACGCTGTTGCGGGCGAACAGGGTCGCCGCCGCCTCGATGATGCTGGGCACCGGCCGATAGGGCGCGGCAAGCCAGGCCTCGCCGTCGATCGGCTGCTGCGGCAATGGCAGGCTGGCCTGCAGCGCGGCGATCAGGCCGGGCAGGCTGGCGGCGCTGGCCTCGGCGGTCAGCGAGATGCCGGGGATCGGCAGCGGTGGCTGCAAGGCCGCGGGGGCCGCCAGCCTGGTGGCGACGACCACCGGCAAGATCGGATGAATGCGGCTGGCGGCGTGGAAATCATAGAGGTCCTGGGCATAATCCCAGGCCTGCGCCCGGTCCGCCCGGGATGCCGCTGTGGCCCCGACCTTGAACTCCAGCACCAGGATGGCGCGGTCGGTCAGCACCACGGCGTCGATGCGCTTTTCCAGCCGGAGCAGGTCGAATTCGAAGGCGATGGTCCAATCCTGGCCAGCGCATTCGGCAACCGCGGCGGCCAGGATCGCGACCTGCTGGCGCCAGGCGCTCAGTTGGGTCGGCTCCCCCGACAGGCGGCGCGCCATCTGGCAGGCGGCCAGCGCGCCGGCCACCCGATCCGCGCTGGAGGCCAGCAATTCGCGCCCGGTGCAGGCGAACCACGCCCTCATGCCGACGCCCTGCCGCCCGGCCAGGTCGCCAGCGCCAGGCTGCCGCCCATCAGCACGAACCCCACCCCATGGACCAGCGTGAAAGCCTCCCCCAGCACCGCGACGGCGACCACCGCCGCGCTGACCGGCAGCAATCCGGTGAAGACGCCCGCCACCCCGGCCGGCACCCGCCGCAGCCCGGCATACCACAGCAGCAGGCAGAGCACGCTGGCGGTCAGGCTGTGGAACACCAGCAGGCCGGCCAGCACCGGGTCGGCCAGCGCCGGCACGGCGCCGATGCCGGCCAGCGCGAGGGGCAGCAGCATCGCCGCGCTGAAAGCCTGCATCCAGAGGCTGGCGGTCACCACCGGCACCCGGCCGGCGATGCGCTTGGCCAGCAGCACATAGCCCGCCTCGCCCAGCACGCCGCAGAAAACCAGGGCATTGCCGAGCGCATGGCCGCCGCCGGCGCCGCCCAGCCGGGCGAGGGTGATCACCGCCATGCCGCCCGCCGCCAGCCCGGCCGCCGCCCATTGCCGCGGGGTCAAGCTTTCCCGCAGCCAGGCCGCGCTGCCGAGCGCCACCACCGCCGGCAGGGTGGCCAGCACCAGCCCGGCCTCCAGCGCCGTGGTCAGCCGCAGCCCGGCCAGCAGCCCGGCATTGTACAGCACGGTGCCGACCAGCGCCTGCAAGGCGAGATTCCCCAGCGCCGCCCGGCCGGGCCGGACCCGCCCATCCCGCCACCGCGCCAGCGGCCATAGCACCAGGCAGGCCAGCAGGCAGCGGAGTGCGAGGATCAGCGGCACCGGCAGCGCCTCGGCCAGCAGCTTGCCGACGGCGACATTGGCGCCGACCAGCGCCATCGCGCCCGCCAGTTGGGCGTAGGCGAGCAGCAAGGCGGTTGGCATCCTTCCCGGGGCTTGCCCGCCATCCTAGCATGCCGCTTGCGCCCCGGTGCCGTCGCTGCTTCCCTGGCGAGTGGAGAACGCCGGTCCAACCCTTGCCGGGAGACCGACCAAATGCTGAGACGCACCTTGCTGAGCGGTGCCGCCGCTGCCGGCCTGGCGGGGTCGCTAGCGCGCCCCGCCCTGGCCCAGTCCGCCAATTCGCGCGTGCTGCGCTTCGTGCCGCAGTCGGACCTGACCGTGCTCGATCCGGTCTTCACCACCGCCTACATCACCCGCCACCACGCGCTGATGATCTACGACCAGCTCTATGGCCTGGACGGCAAGCTGCAGCCGCAGCCGCAGATGGTCGAGGCGCATGAGGCCGACGGCCTGACCTGGCGCTTCCGGCTGCGCGAGGGCCTGCTGTTCCACGATGGGGAGCCGGTGCGCGGGCGGGACTGCATCGCCTCGATCAAGCGCTGGGCGCAGCGCGATGCGCTCGGCCAGGTGCTGCTCTCGCGCACCGCCGAGATGACCGCGCCGGACGACCGCAGCTTCGTCATCCGGCTGAACAAGCCCTTCGGCCCGATGCTGGAGACGCTGGCGAAGATCGGCCCCTCCGCCTTGTTCATCATGCCGGAGCGGATCGCCGCCGGCGATGCCAATACCCAGGTCCGCGAGACCATCGGCTCCGGCCCCTTCCGCTTCGTCGCCGATGAGCGGGTGGTCGGCGCCCGCGTGGTCTATGAGCGCAATGCCGCCTACCGGCCGCGCGAAACCGGCCAGACCGATTGGGCCGCCGGGCCGAAGCGGGTGCATTTCGACCGGGTCGAATGGACCGTCATGCCGGACCCCGGCACCGCCGCCGCCGCGCTGCGCAACAACGAGGTGGATTGGTGGGAAAACCCGGCGAACGACCTGGTGCCGGTGCTGCGGCGCTCGCGCGACATCATGCTCAAGCGCGGCAACCCGCTCGGCACCTTCGGCACCGGCATCTTCAACACGCTGCACCCGCCCTTCGACAAGCCGGCGGTGCGCCGCGCGGTGCTGCGGGCGATGTCGCAGCAGGATTTCATGACGGCGGCGGCCGGCGCCGACCCGTCGCTCTGGAATGCCGAGGCCGGGGTCTTCACCCCCGGCACGCCCCTGGCGAATACCGTCGGGATGGCAGCGATCACCGGCCCGCGCGACATCGAGAAATCCCGCAAGGAAATCCGCGACGCCGGCTACAACGGCGAGACGGTGGTGCTGATGAGCGCCAGCGACCAGCCGGTGCTGGCCGCGCTCGGCGAGGTCGGGCACGACCTGCTGCGGCGGCTCGGCATGACCGTCGATTTCCGTATCGCCGACTGGGGCACCGTGGTGCAGCGCCGCTCCAGCAAGGAGCCGCCGGACAAGGGCGGCTGGTCGATGTTCCACACCACCTGGAACGGGCTCGACGGCATCAATCCCGGCGTCATGCAGTATATCCGCGCCAACGGCGCCCAGGCCTGGTTCGGCTGGCCCGACGTGCCGAAGCTGGATGCGCTGCGGCTGAGCTGGTTCGATGCGCCGGACCTCGCCGGGCAGCAGAGGATCGCCGGCGAAATCCAGCAGGTGGTCTTCGACGAGGCGCCCTACCTGCCGACCGGGCAGTATTTCGCCTCCACCGCCTGGCGAAGGACGATCAGCGAGCCGATCTCGGAGACCGTGGCCTTCTGGGGGGTGCAGCGGGTGTGATACGCCGGCGGGGCGGTTATTCCGCCTCGCCGGCCTGCTTGAACGGGGAGAGGGTGGCGAGCGCCTCCATCTCCCGCAGCATCGCCGGGCGTTCCCGATCGAGGAAATCGCCGACCGCCCGGCGCAGCCCCGCATGTTCGATCCAGTGCGCGCTATAGGTCGGGCAGGGCAGGTAACCGCGTTGGATCTTGTGCTCGCCCTGGGCGCCGGCCTCGACCCGGGGCAGCTTGTGCTCGATGGCGAAGTCGATGGCGCGGTAGTAGCACAGCTCGAAATGCAGGAAGGGCGCATCGACGATGCTGCCCCAGTTGCGGCCGTACAGCGCCTCGGTTCCCAGCAGGTTCAGCGCGCCGGCGACCGGCTCGCCATCCTGCTCCGCCACCATCAGCACGACCTTGTCGCCTAGCGCCTCGCCCAGCAGCGGCCAGAAGCGCGACGTGAGATAGGCGCTGCGGCCCCATTTCTTGTCGGTGGTGGATTGGTAGAAACGATGGAAGGCCTTCCAGTGCTTCGGCGTGATCTCATGCCCGCGCAGGGTCTTCAGCGCGAAGCCGGAGGCCGCGGCATCCCGCCTTTCCCGCCGGATCGCCTTGCGCTTGCGCGATGACAGGGCGCCGAGGAAATCCTCGAAGCCGGCATAGCCATGGTTGTGCCAATGGAATTGGGTGCCGATGCGTTGCAGCCAGCCGGCCTCCCCCAGCGCCTCCCATTCCGCCGCCTCGCAGAAGGTGACATGGGCGGAGGAGAGGCCCAACTCGCCGCAAAGCTGCACCAGCCCCTGGGCCAGCGCGGCCGGGCCGATCCCGGCACCGGGCCGGGTCAGCAGCCGCGGCCCGGGCACCGGGCTGAACGGCGAGCAGATCTGCAGCTTCGGGTAGTATTGCCCGCCCGCCCGCTCGAAGGCATCGGCCCAACCGTAATCGAAGACGTATTCGCCCTGGCTATGGGTCTTGGCATAGACCGGCGCGCAGCCGACCAGCAGCCCCGCCGGGTCGCGCAGGGCGGCATGCTGCGGCAGCCAGCCGCTGCGGCCGGTGGCGCTGCCGCTCGCCTCGAGCGCCGCCAGGAAGGCATGGCTGACGAAGGGATTGCCGCCACCGGCGCAGGCGTCCCAGTCGGCCGCCGGCAATTCCGTGATGGCGCGATGAAGGCTGAGGGTCAGGGCCGGGGCGGTATCGGGCATCACCGGCAGCATGTGCTGCGGCGCAGCGCCACGGCAAGACCCGGCTTGCGAGAGCCGGTAGGCCAAGCCCGGGGCGCGACGGCCGGCTGGACACCCGCCGACCGCCGGTGAAGGCTCGGGCCAAAGCATCCGGGGAAACATGTCATGCCACCGTTCCGCCTGGCCGCGATCGCCTTCGCCGCCTTTGCCGCGATCGCGCCCCTCACCGCTCAAGCCCAGGCCCCCAGCCGCGTCGAGGTCGTCCCGCTCGGCACCCGCACCCTCACCGGCCAGGAATTCCTTCGTGGCCAGGCCGGCGCCGGGCGCGAGTCGCTCATCGCCGGGGAGTTGCGGCTGCCGGCCGGGCTGCGGCCCGGCCAGAAGGTGCCGGCGATGGTGCTGGTGCATGGCTCCGGCGGCCTCGGCGGCTCGGCCGACCAATGGGCGCGGGAGTTGAACGGCGCCGGCGTCGCCGCCTTCATCCTCGACAGCTTCGCCGGGCGCGGCATCGTCAGCACGGTGCAGGACCAGACCCAGCTGCATTCCCTGGCGATGCTGGTCGATTCCTACCGGGCGCTGGACTGGCTGGCGGAACATCCGCGCATCCGGGCCGACCGTATCGGCATCATCGGCTTCTCCAAGGGCGCCGTCGCCGCGGTCTATTCGGCGATGACCCGCTTCCAGGCAGCCTATGGCAATCCGGCGCATCGCTTCGCCGCGCATATCGGGCTCTACACGCCCTGCAACGTCGCCTACCGGGGCGATACGGCGCTCAGCCCGGTACCGATCCGGCTGTTCCACGGCATCGCCGACGACTACGTGGCGATCGGCCCGTGCCGGGACTACGTGGCGCGGCTGGTCCAGGCCGGGGCGGATGCCACGCTGGTGGAATACCCGGAGGCCCACCACAGCTTCGACAACCCCTTCGGCCCGCCGCTGCTGAACATCCCGGCGGCGCAGACCACCCGGGCCTGCCGGCTGGCCGAAGGGCCGGATGGCGCGACGCTGAATGCCGAGACCGGGGCGCCCTTCGCCGTGGCGGCCGATGCCTGCGTCGGCCGCGGCGCGCATACCGGCCACAATGCCGCCGCCGCCACCGCGGTCCGCGCCGCCGTCCGGGAATTCGTGACGGCGAAGCTGGTCAACTAGATCAATGCCCTTGGGCGGCTGCGCCCGAGGGCATTGGATCGGCAAGCCGATTTAAGCCAGTTCGAACATCCCCTCGACCTCGACCGCCGCATCGCCGGGCAGCGAGGGCACGCCGATGGTGGTGCGGGCATGCCGCCCCACCTCGCCGAAGATCTCCACCGCCAGATCCGAGGCGCCGTTCATCACCACGGCATGCTGGGTGAACTCCGCCGGGGCGGCGATGAAGCCGCCGAGGCGGATGATGCGCGTCACCTTGTCCAGGTCCCCGGCCGCCGCCTTCAATTGCGCCACCAGGTTGATGAAACACAGCCGCGCCGCCGCCACGCCCTCGGCCAGCGGCACTCCGGCGCCGAGCTTGCCAGTATAGGCGATCTTGCCGTCCTGCAGCGGGATCTGGCCCGAGATGACCACCAGCCGGCCGCTGATGTTGTAGGGGATGTAATTGGCGATGGGCGCGGCCGGGGTCGGCAGCACGATGCCCAGTTCGGCCAAACGCGATTCGATCTTGCCCAATGCGGTCTCCATGCGACGAAAAATCCGGCGTTCAGCTCACCAGGCGCAGGGCGCGGCGGCGGCTGGCGGGGGCGGGCTGCGGCGGCAGGTCCAGCGGCAGCAACGGGGATTGCTGAGCGGCGCTGCCGAGGGCATCGGCGAGGCAATCCTCCTCCGAAGGCTGCGGCAGGTCGCGGCGGCCAAGGTAGTCCAGCGCCAGCCGGCGGAAGGCCCAATCCAGCACGCTGGTCGCGCGCGGAATGGCCGGGTCGCCCTCGACCAGCCCGGCCGGGCCGAAGCGGGTATAGGCGAAAGCCTCGACATACTGCGCCAGCGGCACCCCATGCTGCAGGCCGAGCGAGACGGATTGCGCGAAGCCATCCATCAGGCTGCGATAGGCCGCGCCTTCCTTGGACAGGGTGAAGGCGATCTCCAGCAGCTTGCCGTCCGCGGCCTCGGTGGTGCGCAAGGCGACGCGATGGCCACCGACCGTCACATGCAGCGTGGTCCCGGCATGGCGCCGCAGCATCGGGGCGGGCTTCGCCACCGGCGCTGCCGGCGCCGGCAGCGCCACCGGGGCGGGCGGCACGGCGTGGAGGAATTGCGCCACGGCATCGCGCATCAGCGCCCGGGCCGGTTCGCTGGCGGGGACCAGCAAGGCGCCGGCCCTGCCGGCATGGAGCTGCGCCACCGCCAGCGCGGCGCGGGTCGGCAGCTCGGCCACTTCGCCATCCTGGGTCAGCACCGCCCTTGTAGCGCCGGCGGCCGGGGCCAGCCCGCCGGTCTCGGCTCCCAGCAAGGCTTCGACCGCATCCGGCAAGGCCAGCGCCAGCAACGCCTGATGCCGCAGGCCGGGCGCCGTCGCGGCCGCATCCAGTGCCGCCCGGGCGGCGGCGGCGAGGCCGGGCACCGGGGTTGCCGCGGGCGGCA
>JAQGIA010000126.1 GCA_028291445.1 Belnapia sp. | reverse complement strand
CGGTCATGATGGTGGTGCATCGGCATTGTCCCGGCTCAGCCGGCCTTCTCCAGCCTGACGAGCAGGCATCCATTGACCAGGCTATGGCGGATCCCGGTGCTGTAGCGGCCGGGCGGCAGCGGCAGTTGGCGCTCAAACCGGCCTTGCGGCAGTTCCAGGCGGTGGATGGCGGCGAAGCGCAATTCAGGCGGCAGCAGCCGCAGCCCGGCGACATGCAATACGCCGTCCTGGATGACAGCCTCCACCGTCGCCGGGTCCACGCCGGGTAGAGCCACCAGGATCAGTACCTCGCGCTCGGTCTCCAACACATCGGCCGGCGCCTGCCAGACCGGCAGCGGCGAGGGCGAGCGCTGCGGCACGAAGAACTGCCGGTGCAGCCGCTCCGCCCGGTTCAGCATGTCGCAGGCTTCCGCCCACATCGAGGCATCGGAGTCGTCCCGGATGGACATGGGATGGAATCCTTCAGACCAGGCCTTCCTTGTCGGGATTGACCGGCTTGTCCTCCCGCAGGGCGCGCTTGCGCCGGCGCAGCTGCTTGGCGACGTGCTCGAGCGCGGCGTTGAAGGCGACCGGCGCCTCGGCGGCCTCGGCCGAGCCGGCGAAGAGCAGGTCCCGTCCGGAATGGATGCGGACGGAACAGGAGAAGCCGCCCTGGCCGGTGCGCGAGAACCGCGCGGTCATATCCTCTGCCCCGCCGAAATATTTCCCCGAGACGGCAATCAGGCGCTCGGTCACATGGCTCCGCAGCGCCTCGCCGACATCCATCTGGTGGCCGTGGATGGCGATGCGGGCGGTCTCGGTGGCGGTGTCGTCGCTGGGCTGCATGCGGTGCTCCCCCTCGTGCTTCCTCGGCCGGCGCCTGACGCACCGGTGGCCGTGCCCATCGAACGCCTGCCGCCGGTGCCCGTTGCAGCGAGGGCCGGCCGGTAGTGCCAAGGGGTCGACCCCTGCCCTTCCGGCATGGCTGGCGGACGGGCTGCCCGGGCAGCAAAGGCCCGGGCCGGCTTGGATTCCGAGAGCCCAATGCCCATCTTCGCTAAGTCGAAACCACGCAGTTGCAGGCCAGGCGCATGGGGCGCCGACCGAGCCGTGGTCTAGGAGAATGACGATGTCGGCAGTGATGGGTCTGGTGAGCCTGGCCGCCAGCGTTGCGCTGGTGATCTGGAGCACCGCGATCCGCCGCGACATGGAGCGTGGCGGGTTCCTGCACGGGGCCGGCTTGATGCCGGCCGGTGCGGCGCAGGAAGTGGACTGACCTCTACCGCCGCAGCCGGTATGCCGCGGCCGAGGATTGACAGGAGGAAGGGCGGGCAATTCTGACCTTTTTTCGCGACCGCGGATGGTCCGCCCAGCCATCGCATCTTTGCCCGGCGCCAGGCATTGGGCCGGTTTCGCTAGTGTCCCTTGGCAAAGGCACCCTGGGGCCGACCCGTGCAGTGACGTCGCTCTCTTCCCGGCCGCCGGCCCGGATGACGCAGCCACCACAACACCGCGGGCCGCCGTCCCACAGCGCAGGGGCCGGAGACCGCAGGCCCCGGCAACAGTTATTATGGCCCGCAGCGCGACACGTCCGGGCCTTGGGGCACCGGCGAGGAGCCCTTCGACCCCGAGGGCGGCCAGCCCGCCGCCGATCCGGATGCCGCGGCGGCGGAGTTGCTGACCCGATCTCAGCAGGGGCCAGCGGCGGATGGCGATGCCGGGCCGGTGGCGGCCGGACAAGCCGGACGACAAGGCCGACCGGTGCTGAGGCGGCTACCGGTCAGCGCTCCTTGGGCCCGGCGTCACGGCCGCGCCGGCCACGGCGCGGGAAGACGCTGGTGAACTCCCAACGTTCCGCCAGGATCAGCCCCAGCACGATGACGACCAGCACCGCGAGCACGGTGAGCGTTGTTCCCGACATGCGTGGCTGGCCTCCGGCGGTCCCGCTCGTCAAACGGCAGAGGCGGACGCCGGTTTCTGGTACCCTAGCCGGTTTCTGGTACCCTACTTTAAGCCCCCGCCGCCGTTGGCCGGCGGCGATCGGCTCGGCCCATTTGCGGTTGGAATGGGAAAACCCTGGAGGCGATGCGGAATTCGGCATGGCCGTCGCCAGCTGAACAACAGCCCGATGCCGTGCCGGTCCGACACCACCTTAGCCGCCGCACCAGACACCGGCGGCATGATGGCGTGGCGCTGGCGCGTTTCGGCGATCTCCTCCTTGAGCCAGCCCGGCAAATCGAACGCCGGCTGGCGCGGAGGCTGTGGCTTGGCCCGGGTGCCCCGCTCGCGCTCCATCCGCCCACGCAACCGCGTGAGAGCAGGTCATCGGGATGGGAGGCAAGGGCACGTTACGCCGCATAGGGCCTGGCATGGGGGTCACCCGCGTCGCCCGTGCCGCCATCTGCTCCAGCCAGGCGCACGAGCGCACCGACCCTCCCCTGGCTTGGTGGACACCCCGGATAAGCTTTTGTGGGAGCGAGGTGCCCTACGGCGCCTGGGTCGGCGTCTCCCACGCTCCGCGGCGCAGCATATCGAGCAGGGTAATGACGCCGACCAATGTCGTCAGACCATGGCCAGGCGTGATCCGGCTTCGCCGCCAGAGGACGAGGCCGGTGTGGCGCTGGATGTCGGCCGTCCGGTCTGACGCCCCCGCGGCACGCCGACCTCGGGCAGGCGCTTGATGAGGATCAGCCGCTGGCATCCGTGAGCCGTGCAGCGGAACCGCTGCGCCTGGACGCGCAAGGCGGCGATATGCCCCTGCCTGCGCCTGAAGATGACATTTCGCTTCCGGCCAGCTTCGGTCGCGGCTGCTTT
>JAQGIA010000115.1 GCA_028291445.1 Belnapia sp. | reverse complement strand
CGACCGATACCTATGACGGGCCCTATACCGTCACCTTCATCGATACCGGGCGGCAGCTGATCGCCTTCGATGCCGGCACCGGCGGGCAGCTGAGCCCGACCGCCGGGCTGCTGGCCGCCAACATGGCCGCGGCCGGGCTGGCGGCGGACCGGGTCGGGCTGGTGGTGCTGACGCATTGCCACCAGGACCATATCCATGGCCTGACCACCCGCGACGGGACGGCGGTATTCGCCAATGCCGAGATCGCTTTGCCCGAGCCGGAATGGGCCTGGTGGACCGACCCCGGCAACGAAAGCCGCAGCCCGGAGGGCCAGCGGGTCAATTTCGCCAACGTCGCCCGCCGCTTCGCGCCCTATGCCGGCCGCATCCGCCGCTTCGCTCCGGATGCCGAGGTGGCCCCCGGCATCCACGCCATCCCGGCGCATGGCCATACGCCGGGCCACAGCATCTTCCATGTGGCGGATGGCCGGGAGGAGTTGACGATCCTGGCCGATACCACGCATCGGCCGGAGCTTTTCGCCCGCCGGCCGGAGCTGCATTCGCTGTTCGAATTCGACGCTGTAGCGGCGGAGGCGACGCGCCGCAAGGTGCTGGACCGGGTGGCGACGGACCGGGTGCGGGTGGTGGGCTACCACTTCCCCTTTCCGGCGGCCGGGCATATCGCCCGCGACGGCGCGGGGTATCGCTACATCGCCGGGGAATGGGCCTGAAAGCGGCCGGGGCGTGGCTTCCGGAGGTTCGCGCCTAGCGGCAGGGTAGCAGGCCGGGGCGGCCGTGCAGCCAGCCCTGGCCGAATTCCACCCCCGGCTCGCGGAGGCTGCGGCCATGCCGGGTTTCCTGCGGCAGGCCGAAGCGACCCTGGAAGGCGCCGATCGCCAGGCCGATCCGGCATTCGGCAGGACCTCGACCAGCATCCGTGACGCGACGCGGCTGGACCGGCGCTTAGGCCGCAGCGCTGGACGCCATGCAACGATCTTTCCCCATCCTCACGTCATGCCGAGGGTGGGCGCGCAGGTGAAATACCGGTTAAGCCTGGCCGGCCGGGACCGCGGCTCAGGCGGCGAGGGCATCCTCGCCGTCGAGCGTCGCGGCGGTCGCATGCACCACGCTGGCGATGCGGACGGCGGCCTGCACCGCTTCCTTGGAAACGCCATGCGCCCGCACGACTTTCTCGTGCGATTCCATGCACATGCCGCAGCCGTTGATGGCTGAGACGGCGAGCGACCACAGCTCGAAATCGGTCTTCTCGACGCCCGGCTTGGCCAGGACATTCATGCGCAGCTTGGCCGGCATGGTGGCGTAGTCGCCGGGCACCAGATGGGTGAAGCGGTAATAAACATTGTTCATAGCCATGACCGAGGCGGCGGCCTTGGCGGCGGTCAGTGCCTCGGGGCTCAGCTTCGGACCGAATTCGGCGACCAGGGCACGGATGACCTCGGCGTTGCGGCTGGCCAGGGCGGAGGCGATGAAGGTGCCGGCGCGTTGCTGCTCGGTCAGCACCGGCTCGGTCGCCAGGCTGCCGAGGTTCAGCTTCTGATCCTTGGCGTATTCGGGCAGGCGGTTGCGCAGGGCTTCCAGCGACATGGCGGGATTCCTTCTCAAGGCTCGGGTTGTGCAGGGTGGGCGGAGCCGAGGCGGCACCTCGGCTCGGCCAACCCTCTCCCGCATCGGGGGATGCGGGAGAGTGTCGCCGCGGGGGCGGGGGCCCCCGCGGAGGGGCTTACGCCGCCTCGAACAGCTTCTGGGCGTCCAGGGCTTCCTGGCCCTTGGTCCAGTTGCAGGGGCAAAGCTCGTCGGTCTGCAACGCGTCGAGCACGCGCAGCACTTCCTGCGGGTTGCGGCCGACGTTCAGGCCATTGGCCGAGGCCCATTGGATGGTGCCGTCGGGATCGACGATGAAGGTCGCGCGCAGCGGCACGCCGGCGTCCTTGTCGAGGATGCCGAGGGCTTCCGACAGCTCACGCTTCAGGTCGGCAAGCATCGGGATCTCGAGGTTGCGGATATCCTCGTTGTGGACGCGCCAGTTCAGGTGGACGAATTCGCTGTCCGTGCTGACGCCATAGACCACGGCGTCGCGGTCGGCGAATTCACCGGCCAGCTTGCCGAAGGCGGCGATTTCGGTCGGGCAGATGAAGGTGAAATCCTTCGGCCAGAAGAACACGACCTTCCACTTGCCGGCATCGGTCTCATTGGTCATGTCGACGAAGGACACGCCAGGACCCTTGAGGCCCTCGGCGCCGGCCTTGACGGCGGTCAGGGAGAAGGACGGAAACTTGTCGCCAACGGTCAGCATGCGGAAATCCTTGCGTTGTGGGTGGCCAGGTTACGGGTCACCAAGAGGCAGCAGCCTGACGGGGCGCTTGCCCCTCCTGCGGTGCTGGATATAGGCCAAGGCGAGAATGATGGTCCAATGAATAGTTTTGGGCATTTTGATTGACGATTTCGATGATGGCGCGCATGACGCGCCATGCTCACCCTGCCCAGCCCGCAGCAGCTCCGCTATCTCCTCGCCTTGGTCGATCATGGCCATTTCGGCCGGGCGGCGGCGGCCTGCGCGGTGACGCAATCGACGCTCTCGGCCGGAATCATCGCGCTGGAACGCCAGCTCGACGCGCATCTGCTGGAACGCGGCGCGGCCAAGCGGCCGGTCTTCACCCCGATCGGGCTGGAGGTGATCGGCCGGGCGCGCACTGCGCTGGCGGCGCTGGAGGCGGTGGCGGAGACGGCGGCGACGGCACGGGACCCGCTGTCGGGACCGCTCCGGCTCGGGGTGATCCCGACCATCGGCCCCTTCCTGCTGCCGCGGCTGATGCCGGCGCTGCGGGCCGCCTTTCCCCGCCTGCGGCTGTGGCTGCGGGAGGACCAGACGGAACGGCTGGTGGCGCAGCTCGAGGCCGGGCGGCTCGACCTGCTGCTGCTGGCGCTGCCCTGCGCCTGCGGCGAGGCCGAGACCCTGCCGATCGCGGCCGACCCCTTCTTCGCCGCCTTGCCGGCCGGGCATCGGCTGGCGGTGCGCGAACGGGTGCCGGTGGCGGCGCTGGCGGCCGAGCGGCTGCTGCTGCTGGAGGATGGGCATTGCCTGCGCGAGCATGCGCTGGATGCCTGCGGCCTGCCGCGCGGGGTGCTGCCGGCGGAGGATAATTTCGCCGCCACCTCGCTGCATACGCTGGTGCAGATGGTCGCTGGCGGGCTCGGCGTGACCTTGCTGCCGCAGCTGTCGCTGGCTGGCGGCGTGCTGGCCGGCGCCGCGGTCGAGATCCGGCCGCTGGAGCCGCCAGGTCCCGGCGAGGCGGCGCC
>JAQGIA010000100.1 GCA_028291445.1 Belnapia sp. | reverse complement strand
GCGCTGAACCCATCCTGGCTGGGGGTGCTGCCCGCGGGGCTGCCGGGGCAGGATTTCGCCGGGCTGGGAGCGGTGGCGGCGGCCCAGGGCGTCGGGCTGATCGGCATCCGCATCCTCGCCGCCGGGGCGCTGTCGGGCGAGGCCGGGCGGCACCCGATCGCCATGCCGGAGGTGGCGCCCATCGCCTCCGCTGCGGATTACGCCACCGACCTGGCGCATGCCCTGCGGCTGGCGCCGCTGGTGGCGGCGGGCGCTGCCGGGTCGCTGGCCGAGCTGGCGATCCGCTTCGCCATGAGCGCGACCGGGATCGGCACGGCGCTGATCGGCACCGCCTCGCAGGAGCAGCTGGAGGTGGCGCTGGCGGCGGCGGCCAAGGGGCCCTTGCCGGCGGATGTGCTGGCGCGGGTCGCGGCGCTGATGGCGTGAGCGGCCACGCGGCCGGGCCGGCTGCCGGAATACCGCCGGCGCAATTGGCCGGCTTCGGCTACCTGATGGTGACGGCCACGGCCTGGGGGCTGAACTGGCCGATCATGAAGCTGCTGATGCTGGATTGGCCGCCGTTTTCCTTCCGGGTGCTGACCGCCTGCGGCTCGGTCACCCTGCTGGGGCTGATCGCCCTGGCGCAGGGGGACGGGCTGCTGCCGCGGCCGGATCATTGGGGGCGGCTGGTGGTGGCGGGGGTGCTCAACGTCACCTCCTGGCTGTTGTTCGCGCCGCTGGCGATCCTGTGGCTGGATGCCTCCGAGGCGGCGATCATCGCCTATACCATGCCGGTCTGGGCGACGATGCTGGCCTGGCCCTTCCTCGGCGAGCGGCCGGGCTGGCGCCGGGTGGCGGGGCTGGTGCTGGGGCTTTCGGGGGTGAGCCTGCTGATGGCAGGAAGGCTCGATCTCGGCGCGGGCCCGGGCCCAGGATCCTGGGGCAAGCTGCCCGGCGTTGCGGCGATGCTGGGCACCGCGCTGATGTTCGCCTGCGGGACGATCTGGACCAAGCGCTTCCCGGTGTCGCTGGCGCCGGTGCCGCTGGTCGCCTGGCAGATCGCCATCGGGGTGCTGCCGGTCGCCGTGGTGGCGCTGGCCTTCGAGCGGGTGCATTTCGCCGGGGTCGGCTGGCTGGGCTGGGGCTGCCTCGTCTATGCCTCGGTGGTGGGGCAGTGCCTGGCCTATCTGGCCTGGTTCCGGGCGCTGAAGCGGCTGCAGGCGGGGACGGCGGCGATCGGCTCGCTGCTGGTGCCGGTGGTGGGGGTGCTGGGGAGCGCGGCGCTGCTGGGGGAGCCCTTGGGGCTGCGGCAATTCGCCGCGCTGGCGCTGACCCTGGGTGGGGTGGCGCTGGCCTCGCGGGGGTGAGTAGTTACCGTGGCGAACGCAACCACCGCCATCCCTCGGCGGTTGTCTCTGGGCCAACCGGAGAACCGCCCATGGAAAATGAAGTCCGCGAACTGCTCGTCGCCCAGCTGAAGGACGCCTACAGCGCCGAGAAGCAGGCCTTGCGCGCCATGCAGAAGACCGTCCGCAAGGCGAGCGACGCGACGCTGAAGGACTGCATCACCCTGCATATCGAGCAGAGCCAGGTGCAGGTCGAAAAGGTGGAGCAGGCGCTCGAAGCGCTCGGCGCCAGGCCCGGCCGCGTGGTCTGCGAGGCGATGCGGGGCCTGGTCGAGGAAAGCACGCATGAGATGGAGGATTACGAGAAGGGGCCGATCCTCGACTTGGTGATCGTCGCCAGCATGCAGCGGATCGAGCACTACGAGATCGCCGCCTATGGCACCGATATCGCGCTGGCACAGGCTTTGGGCGAGGGTCGGGTGGTGGCGTTGCTCGAGGAGATCCTCGCCGAGGAGAAGCAGACCGACGTCAAGCTGACCGAGGTGACGCAGTCCAGCCTGATGGCGGCGGCGATGGGCGGGTCGGCGGCCAACGACGCCAAGCCGGCGGCGAAGCGCAAGACTTCCTGAACCACAAGACCTCCTGAACCAGTGGGGGGGCTGGCAGGCCGCCAGGAGTGATGTTATCTCATAACATCATGTCCTGGCCCTTCTCCGACCCCCTTGCGCTCTCCGCCGGCGCCGGCGCCCGCCTGCTCCTGGTGGGTGGCGTGCTGGTGGCATTATGGGCGGCGGTCGCCTGGGCGATGGCGGCATGACAGGGACGTTTCCAAACCCGGCGGCGATCCGCCTGGCGGATCTGACCGTCAGCCACCAGCGGCGGGCGGCGGTGCATCATGTCTCCGGCTGTTTCGCACCGGGCAGCCTGACCGCCATCGTCGGCCCGAACGGCGCCGGCAAGACCACGCTGTTGCGGGCGCTGGCCGGGCTGCATCGCCCGGACGCAGGTCGCATCGAGGGCGCCGCCGGGCAGGTCGCGCTGCTGCCGCAGCAGGCGATGCTGGATCGTGGTTTTCCGTTGAGCTGCCTCGATGCCGTGCTGTTCGGCCTTTGGGCCGAAAGCGGCGCCTTCCGTGCCATCGGCCGGGCCGGCCAGCGCCGTGCCGCTGAGGCGCTAGTTGCGGTCGGCTTGCAGGGCTTCGAGCGGCGGCCGGTCGGCAGCCTTTCGGCCGGGCAATTCCAACGGGTGATGTTTGCCCGGCTGCTGTTGCAGGATGCGCCGGTGATCCTGCTGGACGAGCCCTTCAACGCGCTGGATGCCCGCACCGCCGCCGAATTGCTCGGCGTGGTGCGCCGCTGGCATGGCGAGGGCCGCACCGTGGTCGCTGTCCTGCACGACCTTGAGTTGGTGCGCCGCGAATTCCCCGAGACCCTGCTGCTGGCGCGCGACTGCCTCGGTTGGGGGCCGACCGGGGAGGTGCTGACCGCTGCCAACCGGCTCCGCGCCCGGATGATGGCGGAGGCCTGGGACGATCAGGCCGAGGCCTGCGCCGCCTGAGCGCCTTGTCCGCCCTATGGGCGCCCTTCCTCGAATTCGGTTTCCTGCGCCGGGCGCTGGTGGGTTGCCTCGCCTTGTCGGTGGCGGCGCCGCCGCTCGGCGTCTTCCTGATGCTGCGGCGGATGAGCCTGACCGCCGATGTGCTGGCGCATGGAATTCTGCCCGGGGTAGCGGCGGGTTTCCTGCTGGCCGGGCTGTCGCTGCCGGCCATGGCGCTGGGTGGGCTGGCGGCCGGGCTGCTGGTCGCGGTCGGCGCCGGGGCGCTGTCGCGGGCGACCGGCGGCCGGGAGGATGCCTCGCTCGCCGCACTCTACCTGGTGGCGCTGGCGGCCGGCGTGGCGATGGTTTCCATGCGCGGCGGTGCCGTGGAACTGACCAACCTGCTGTTCGGCAGCGTGCTCGGGGTGGATGACGGGGCGCTGCTGCTGATGGCGGGGGCGGCGAGCCTGACCCTGCCGGCCCTGGCGCTCGCCTGGCGGCCATTGGTGCTGGAATGCTTCGACCCGGGCTTCGCCGCCGCCGTGGGCGCCCGCGGCGCCGCCTGGCACCTGGGCTTCCTCGGACTGGTGGTGCTCAACCTGCTGGCCGCCTTCCAGGCGCTGGGCACCTTGATGGCGGTGGGGCTGATGATGCTGCCGGCGATCGCCGCGCGGCATTGGGCCCGGCAGGTGGGCGGCATGGCCTATGCGGCGGTGGCGATCGCCGTGCTGGCGAGCACCGGCGGGCTGCTGCTTTCCTTCCATGCGGATGTGCCGGCCGGGCCGGCGGTGGTGCTTTGCGCCGGGTTGGGCTGGGCGGTCTCGGTGGTGGCGGGGCCGGTGGATGGGCTGCTGGCGCGGCTGCTGCGGCGGCGGCATCTGGCGGGGTAGGGCTTGCCAAATGCACGGACCGGTCCGGCGACGCGTTGCCGGACCGGCGCTGCCTAGCGCGCCGCCAGCGCCAGCTCGGGGGTCCCCGGCATCCGGTCCGCCAGCATCCGGCCGACCCCGGCATGGACCTCGGCCAGGCTCAGCCGGCGGCCGCTGCCACGGTCGAGAAAGACCCCGGGATTGGCGGCGAGGCTATCCGCTCCCACCACCTCGGCCACCGCCCGATTGGGCATGCGGTCGAACTCCGCCAGGAAGCGACGTGCCCCGGCGGGACCCAGCAGATGGGTGACGTAAAGCTCGGTCGGCCCGGCGGTGCGGCCGAGCATGGCCTGCAGCGCCGCCCGTTCCGCCGCCAGCCGCTCGCCCGCCATGATCGCGGAGAGCCGCGGGTCGAAGCGCAGCGCCAGGATGTGGCGCAGGTCCTTCGGCCGGCGGGTGGCGATGGCGCCGGTCTTCGGATCGGTGCGGAGCAGCGCGGCGGCGCTGGCCAAACCGTGCCTGGGGCCATAGTCCCGCACCACTTCGAGCCAGGTTGTCTCGGTGAACTGCATCAGCCCGGTGGCCGAGGAGGCTCGGTTGCGGGCACGGCCGCTGAAGCGGCTTTCCTGCCAGGCGATGGCCCGCAGCACCGCCGGTTCGGTCCCGGTCAGCCGCGTGGCGGTGGCCAGGGCGGCGGCGACCTGCGGTGGCGGCGTGCCCTGGTCGGCAGGAGCAGGATCGGTGACAGCCGGGCGCAGCCCGGGGGCGATCGTCGCGCGCGCCACCTGGATCTGCCGCGTTGGCGGACGCCGGACCGGCGCGGCACGGGCGGCCGTCTGCCGGTGCGCGGCCTTGGGCACCGCCGGCCGCCGGGCCGCTCGGCTTGTCGTCGCCGCGGGCTTCGCCGCCTGGAGCCTGGCTACCGGTGGGGCCACCGGTGGTTTGGTGGCTTGGGGCCGGGCTGGGCTGCCGATGGCGCGGTTATGGGACGTGGAGGCCGCCGCCAGGGGGGTGGCGATCAGCGAGGCGATGGCGCAGGCGATGGCGGCGACGGCCGGTCGCAAACGTGACGACAAGCCGCCGGTCGCGCCGCGGGGGGCGGCGCGAGGACGGGATTGCAGCAAGCGATGATCTCCCTCGGGGGG
>JAQGIA010000094.1 GCA_028291445.1 Belnapia sp. | reverse complement strand
CCGCTCTTCGTCATCCTCTCGCATGGCGGGGTGGCGCCGGTGGCCGAGGCGGCGCGGCTCGCCGTCGGCACCGCGCTGTCCGGCCCGGCCGGCGGCGTCGCGGCCGCGGTGGCGCTCGCCCAGCAGGGCATGGGCCAGGATCTCGTCACCTTCGACATGGGCGGCACCTCGACCGATATCGCCCTGGTGGTGGGCGGCGAGGCGGCGCTCGGCCGCGGCCGGACCGTGGGCGGCGAACGCATCGCGCTCGAGAGCCTGGATATCGTGACCCTCGGCGCCGGCGGTGGCTCCATCGCCCATCTCGGCGCCGGCGGCACCTTGCAGGTCGGCCCGCAATCGGCCGGCGCGGTGCCCGGCCCCGCCTGCTACGGCAATGGCGGGACCGAGCCGACGGTGACGGATGCCAACCTGGTACTCGGCTACCTCGATGCCGGAGCCTTCCTCGGCGGCGCCCGGCGGCTGGACCTCGCGGCGGCGCAGGCTGCGGTCGGCCGGCTGGCGGCGCGGCTGGGGATCAGCGCGGAGGCCTGTGCGGCCGGCATCCACGCCCTGGTCAATGCCCGCATGGCGGATGGGGTGCGGCTGGCCACCGTGCGGCGCGGTGTCGACCCGCGCGATTCCGCGCTGCTCGCCTTCGGCGGTGCCGCCGGACTGCATGCGACGGCGGTGGCGCGCGAGCTTGGCCTGGCCCGCGCCACCATCCCGTTATTCGCCGCCGGTCTTTCCGCCTGGGGCATGCTGCATACCGACCTGCGCTACGAGCTGGCCCAGAGCGCCATCGGTGCCGGCGGCATTCCGGAGGATGCCGAGGTCCGCGACCTCTTCGCCACGCTGGAACGCGATGGCCGCGCCCGGATGGCCAGCTGGTATGCGGGCGATGTCATGGCCCGCCGCAGCGCCGACATGCGCTATGGCGAGCAGGTCTTCGAGGTCGCGGTGCCGCTGGATGGCATCGCCTGGGACGCGCCGGATTTGGCCGGCCAACTCCGCGCCGCCTTCCACGCACGGCACCGGGCATTGTTCACCTATGACCTGCCGGAGGAGGAGGTCGTGCTGGTGAATGCCCGCATCGCCGTGATCGGCCGGTTGCCGGCCAATGCGGCGGCCAGTCTCGGCGGCGGCAGCGCGCCTGCCGGCCCCACGACGCATCGTCGCATTCAGTTGGATGGCGTGGCGGTCGAGGCCCCGGTCTGGTCCTTCGATGCCCTGGCGGCGGATCAACTGATCCCCGGTCCGGCGATCGTCGAGAGCGCCACCACGACCGTGCTGCTGCGGCCGGGCGATGCCGCCCGCATGGATGCGCGCGGCTGGCTGGATGTGATGGTGGATTAGCCGGCGGGGATCAGTCGGTGGGGGTCAGGCTCTTGATCAGGTCGAAGACCCGCTTGCGGACCGAGGAATCGGTGATCCGGTAATAGGCCCGGACCAATTCCAGGGTTTCGCGCCGGTGCAGCGTGTCGTCCTCGAAGGCGTCCTGGCTATCGGCGAAGCCCATGGCGCGGCGCACGCCGTTCATGGCGCCACCGACCGCATCCGGCATGTCGTCGAAGAAGAAGCCGATCGGTACATCCAGCACCCGCGCCAGGTCGAACAGCCGGCTGGCGCCGATGCTGTTCACCCCGCGCTCGTACTTCTGCACCTGTTGGAAGGTGAGGCCGAGCGCTTCGCCGAGTTTTTCCTGGCTCATGCCGAGCAGGGTGCGCCTCAAGCGAACCCGGGTGCCCACATGCACGTCGATCGGGCTGGGGCGGGGCTCGCGTACAGTGCGTTCGAGGGTCTCGTCGCTCGCCATATCCAGTCCATTCCCATGTCAGGCCCAACCCGGGGAGGCGCCCGGACCGCGGCGGAAACCACAAAGGAGGTGCTCGGAACCGGCGCTTCCCTGTTGGCGCGTTTTACGAGAAGAGCAACAAAGCGTCAATACTTTTAAGATTTCTCAATAAAGATTGCGAATGCCGTCCGAGTTGTATACTAAATCCCTGCCGCAACCTTACGGCGCAGCAGCCACGCAAGCCCCAGGCAGACCAGCGCCATCCCCCCCGGGATGACCAGACCCAGCCGGGCGAAGACGGTCGGCGGCAGCGGCCCCGGCAGACCCGCCGTCACGATTCCCATTTCGCCCAGGGTCAGCATCGCCACCCTTCGGCCATGCGCATCGAAGACCGCCGAGACGCCGGTTTGCGCCGCCCGCGCCAATGGCAGGCCTTCCTCCACCGCCCGCAACCGTGCCGCGGCCAGATGCTGCCAGGGTCCCGCCGAGATGCCGAACCAGCCGTCGTTGGTGATGTTGACCAGCCAATCCGGCCGGGGGCTGGGCACCACGGCACCGGGGAAAATCACCTCGTAGCAGATCAGCGCCCCGAAGCGCGGCATGCCGGGCGGCGCCAGGGTAACCAGCCCCGGCCCGGCGGAGAAATCCATCCCCCCCGTCACCAGCCGGATCGGCAGCAGCCCTGCCAGGGGCATGTACTCACCGAAAGGCACCAGATGTGTCTTGTCGTAGACGGCGGTGACCGTCCCGCCCGAATCGAGGGCCACCAGGCTGTTGAAAACCTGCCGCAGCGTCCCGTCCGGCGCCCATTCCGCGCGGACGCTGCCGGCCAGCAGCAGCGCCCCCGGCGGCAGGGCGGCTGCGGCCATGCGGCGTGCCTCGGGATCCTGGGCCAGCAGGAAGGGGCTGGCGGTTTCCGGCCAGATGACCACCACGCGTGAGGCCGGATGCCGGGCTGCGGCGTCGCGGGCGGCGGTTTCGGTCAAGCCGAGATAGCGCTGGAAGATCGCCATCCGCTGATCCTGCTGCCACTTGATCTCCTGCGCGACATTGCCCTGCACCAGCACCAGTTGCACCGGTGGCGCGATCGGCTCGGGATCGGTCAGGCGCCAGGCACCGAAGCCCGCCAGCCCCGCCAGCAACGCCGCTGCCCCGGCAGTCGCCCCGGCCCTGGCCCGCCAGTTCGCCGGCGAGCCTGCCAGCAACGGCAGCCCGGCCAGCAGCAGGGTCAACAACGACAGCCCATGCACGCCGATGACCGAGGCGGCCTGCAGCGGCAGTGCATCGAAGGCCCAGACGGTGCCGATCAGGTTCCAGGGAAAGCCGGTGAAAACCACGCCGCGGGCCAGTTCGGCCAGGACCCAGGTACCGGCGAAGCCCAGCAGCCGCGCCCAGCCCGCGGGCAGGGCGCGGGCCACGAGCACCGGCGGTACCACGAAGAGGGCCAGCGGTATGGCAAGCGCCGGCGCCGCCAGCGGTACCAGCCACCAGAAGGTCGCGACATCCGTCAGGATTGCATGGGTCACCCAATAGACCCCGGCCAGCCCATGGCCCCAGCCCCAGGCAAAGCCCAGCCAGGCGGCCCGTCGCCAATTGGGTGCGGCGGCGGCCAGCACCAGCAGCCCGGGGATGGCCAGCAGCAGCACCGGCACCGCATGTACCGGCGGCAAGGCCAGGGCGGAGATCAGGCCGAGGCCGAAGGCAGCCAGAAGCTGGCCTCGCCAGGGCAGCGCGGCCAGACGATGGAGCAGGGGGACAGGCACCGCGGCAGCTAGCCCCGACCGGTGCCCCGAGGCAAGCGGCAGCCTGCGTCACCGGCGGCTGCGTCACCGGCAGACTGCGTCAGCCGAGCGGGTCGCCGAAGCCCGGCCTGCCCGTTGGCGCCGGGACCGCCCCGGCCGTCATCAGCAGGACGACGCCGGGCAGGATGATGCAGGTCGGCGTGAACCAGCCGCGCCGCCGCCGGGACCGGGCTTGCGCCGCCCGTGCCGCATCATAGCTGTCCCAAACCTCATCCCAGAGATCATCGTCCCGCTGCTGCTCCCGTAGCCGCCCCTGTTGCTGGCCGGCCGGCATCAGCGCCGGCTAGCAGCCGGACCGGACCGTTCCTTTCTGAGATCGTTGCCCGATACCGCTACCTTCATCTCTATGAGGGAGATTAATCTTGTGGCTTCGTCGAAACGATGAATCGCGCGGGCCGGCCTGTCACGCCAGCCGAATTCAGGCATGCTCAGCCGATCCGCCGCACCAGCACCGCCAGGATGTCCCGCATGCGCTTTCGCCCGTTGCCGGCATCCGGACTGGTCCTCGCCCTGGCCCTTTCCGCTGGCCTCGCCGGCTGCAAGACAGCCTCGGTGCAGGCCGAGAAGACCTGGTTCTTCGCCTGTCCCGAGCCCGGCAGCCAGGTGACCTGGGATGATGGCCGCAGCCTGGCCTTCGACGGCGCCGATCCGGCCGATGCCGGCATCTGCCTCGCCAGATCCGGCACCGCCCCGGTCCGGCTGACCTGGGGCATGGTCGAGGGGACGAATAGCGAGGGCAGCGGGCATCGCCCCGGCATGGTCAGCCTGTTTCCGGCGAAGACCGGCGGCAATGCCAGCTATACGGCCAATGTCTCCTATCCCGGCAGCGGCATCCGCTACCCCTTCGAGACCCGCTGGCGCGTCGTCGCCTTTGAGCCGCTGGAGGTCCCGGCCGGCCGCTTCGACACGGTGGTGCTGGAGCGGATGGTGACCGGCACCGGCGCCAATGCCAGCCAGAGCTTCACCGTGCGATACTGGCTGGAAGGCGTCTCCGGAATCCTGCTCCAGCGCAAGGTGGAACTGGGCCGCGGCGCTTCCAGCCTGCTGCGGGACCTGCGCGCCACCGCCGTTACCCTGCCACCGCCGCCGCCGCGCCTGCCGCCACCGCCCGGTGCGCCCAGCGGACCGCCGCCGACCGGTAGCTGAGGCGCTGCAATCTCGCCACTGCGTCATTCCGGAATCGGACGATTTTCCGGATTGGTTGGCAATGCCACCGCTTGGTCGACCGGCTGCTGCGCCACCCCAAGCCTTCGGGACTTTTGGCCGTGAATATCCAGGCGCCGCCCGCCCATCGCATCGGCACCAAGGCCGCGTTGCAAATACGCTCGAGCCGAGCCGAGGCTCGACGTCCGCATCCGCCGGGAGTTCCTGGCCGTCATCGGCGGCCAGCGCGGCGTGATCGAGGGTTGAAGGGCAACCGCCCGGGCTCAGCAGTCCCGTCGGGCATAGCCGGCGGTGCGCGAAGCCCGGCCGGCATCCCGGGCGGTGCCGGTCGCCTCGGCCTGTGCGGCGGCGTCCTGCGCCACGCCGACCGCCTCGGCACAATAGCCATCGGCCGGCCGATAACCGGCCACAGGCCCCGTCGCATCCGGCCCCGGCGCATAGGGCGAGGCCTGGGAATAGACTGGCGCCGGCGCCGCGGTCTGGACATCCGCCACGATGCAGGCGGACAAGGCCGGCGCTGCCATCAACAGGACCAGGGCGGCTAGGCGGTGGCGTGGCATCGGCGGCTCCTCGGCAGGTTCGCCGCCTCAGCGCGCCGCCCGGCGGCAGGTTTCACCACGAAGAAGTCAGGTCTTAACCAGTCGGGCAGTGCCCAGTTAGGCTGGGACCCGGTCAGGCGGCCGCCTCGGCCTCCACCTCCACGACGAAGCGCGGATCGGCCAGGCCGGCGACGATCAGCAAGGTGCTGGCCGGTGCGTTGCCGCCGAGCCAGGCGGTGCGCGCTGTCCGCCAGGCACCGATCAGCGCCGGATCGGTCAGGAAGACCGTCATCTTGACCAGATTGGCCTGGGTCATCCCATGCGCCGCCAGGATAGTCCCGAGATTGGCCAGCGCCTGAGCGATCTGCCCTTCGGCATCCGCCGCCAGCGTCCCGTCCGGCGCCAGCCCCACCTGGCCGGACATCACCAGCCGCGCGGCCGCATCGCGCGCCAGCGCGGCATGGGAATAGGCGCCCGGGGCATGGAGCCCGGCGGGATTGGACAGCGTGATGGTCATGGGCTTGGCTCACCTTCCTGTGGCAGGTCTTCCCGGGCGACCCCGGCCGGTCCGGGCGCCGCCATCCCGCCATCCGGTCCCGGCGCCATCGCCGAAAGCCAGTCGCGCAGGCTGCGTCGCAGCTGGAATTCGAATTCGACGTTCAGGTCGTCCATCGCCCGCCGCAGCAGCGCATCCGGCGCCCGTGGCCGCGTCGCCTCCGGCCCGCTCACCGAACGGCGTGCCTCGGCCTCGACGAAGCCCAACCGGCTGCCGAACGGCGAGAGGATCTCCAGCCGGCATGCCAGCAGGCAGCTGAGCGCATCCCGCCCGGCCACCACCTGCGCCTGGGTGACGCTGAACCGGGCCTGTCCCGTGGTGCCCACCGCCAGCAGCCGGTCCCGCGCCATGATGCGCACCGCCTCGGCCGGGGAGGGGACGAGGCCGGCGCCGATTTCGCCCGATGGCATCGGCGGCGCCTCCTCCGGGATCTCCACGTCGGCGACGTTCAGCGGCAGCGGGGTCAGGTGCTTGAAGCTGAGCGGTCCCGGCGGGATCGGCACCGGTTCCTGCCGCCCGCCGCAAGCCGCGGCGAGCATCGGCAGCAGCAGGAGGATGCGCCGGCCGGGCCGTGCCAGGGGAAGCCGTGCCAGGGGAAATGGAACGCTCAAGCGCCACCGCCGCCGGCCTGAACCTCGGCCCGGTCGAAGCGGAAGTCGAGGTTGCAGAATTCGCAGGTCATGGTGATCGCGCCATCCTCCTGCGCCATATGGTCCAGGTCGTCGAGGCCGAAGGTCGCCAGCACCCCCGCCAGGCGGGAGCGCGAGCAGCGGCAACCGTAGGACAGCGGCCGCGGCCGGTCGAGCGACAGCCCCTCGTCATGGAACAGCCGATGCAGCAGCTTATGCGAGGGCAGGTTGTCGTCCAGCAATTCCGCATCCGTCAGGGTCGCCGCCAGGGCGAGGGCGGTGACCCAGGCCTCCTCCTGCGCCTCGGCGTCCAATTCGGGGTCGATCCCGCCTTCGCCGGCGACCTTCTCCATGATGAAGGCCGCGGCGCGCCAGCCATTCTCGGTCTCGGCGCAGGCCAGCCGGATATGGGTGCGAAGCTGTTCCGAGGTGCGGAAGTAATGGTCCGCCATGGCCGCCAGGGTCATGCCCTCGATCGCCACGATACCCTGGTAGCGGTCCATGTCCGGACCCTGGTCGCAGGTGAAGGCCAGGTAGCCGCGGCCGAGCAGCGCCGCCGCATCCGCGGTGGGGTCATGCGAGAGCATCTCGGCCAGCGCCGCTGCATCCGCCCGGGCATAGCCGCGCAGGGCGCCGGCCTCGGTGCAATCGGCCAGCAGCATCGAGACCGGGCCATCGCCCTTGGCCTGCAGGGAGAAGCTGCCCTTGAACTTCAGCGCCCCGGCCAGGCCGGCGGTCAACGCCATCGCCTCCCCGGCCAAGCGGGTGACGCCGAGGTGGTTCTCGTGCCGGGTCAGCAGCGCATCGGCCAAGGGGCCAAGCCGGATCAACCGGCCACGCACCGGCTTCTCGGCCAGATGGAAGGGCTGGATGCCGCGCGGCAGGACGATGTCCGGCACCGGCGGCCGGTCATGCTGCAGGAAATCAGGCGTGGCGGAGGGTTGGGTCGGATCGGACAACGGGACGGACCTTGGTGCTTCTGGCCCCATAGATAGGGGCGCGGATGGCCCGCGCCCACCCGCCGCCGTGCAGTCGGGTCCCGTGGAGCCCGGCAAAACCCCGCCTAGCCGGCCCCCATGGCCCAGAGCAGCACGCCCTTCTGCGCATGCAGCCGGTTCTCCGCCTCGTCGAAGACCACGCTCTGCGGCCCGTCGATCACCGCGGCGGCGACCTCCTCGCCCCGATGCGCGGGCAGGCAGTGCTGGAAGATCGCATCGGGGGCGGCGTGCCGCATCAGCTCGGGCGTGACCTGGTAGGGCGCCAGCAAGTTGTGTCGGTTCGGGGCGCTGCCATCGCCGGTCTCGTCGTTCATCGAGACCCAGGCATCGGTCACCACGCAGCGGGCGCCGCGCACCGCCGCCACCGGATCGTCGGTCAGCTCGATGATCGCACCCTGGGCGCGCGCCCAATCCACCACCCATTCGGGCGGCCGAAGGCTGGCCGGCGTGGCCAGCCGCAGGATGAAGCCGAACCGCGCCGCGGCCTGGATGAAGCTCTGCGCCACGTTGTTGCCATCGCCGATCCAGGCGACCACCTGCCCGGCGATCGGCCCGCGATGCTCCTCGAAGGTCAGCACATCGGCCATGAGCTGGCAGGGGTGGGAGATGTCGGTCAGCCCGTTGATGACCGGCACCGTCGCATGCGCCGCCATTTCCCGGATGCGCCGCACGTCATGGGTCCGCATCATGATGCAGTCCACGTAGCGGGACAGCACCTTGGCGGTGTCGCTCAACGCCTCGCCGCGCGAGGACTGCATGTCCCGCGCATTGAGGTAGACCACGTCGCCGCCCAGCTGGCGCACGCCGACCTCGAAGCTGACCCGGGTACGGGTGCTCGGCTTCTCGAAGATCAGCGCCACGGTCTTGCCGGCCAGCGGCTTGTTCGGCAGGCCGCGCTTGGTCTGCGATGCCAGGTCCAGCATCCGCCGCAGGGTCGCCGGCTCAAGATCCATCAATTCGAGGAAATGCCGGGGGGGCGTGACCCCCCCGGCCTCCGGTTTCACCGCAGCAAGTGCATTCATTGCGCCGCTGCCTTCTCCGCTCCTGGCGTGCAACGCAGGCAAGCGCGGTCGAGCAGGCGGATCGCCTCATCCGCCTCGGCCTCGGTGATGGTGAGCGGCGGGGCGACCCGCAGCACGTTCATCCCGGCGGCCACCGTCAGCAGCCCCTCGGCCACCGCGGCACCCTGCATGTCGCCGTTGGAAACCTCCGGCTTCAGCCGCAGGCCCAGCAGCAGCCCGGCACCCTGCACGCCCTCCACCACCGCCGGATGGCGATGGGCAAGGCCCAGCATGCCGCGCCAGAGGTGTCGCGCGACGCGGTCCACCTGGTCGAGGAAGCCGGGGGCCAGGATCACGTCCAGCACCGCATTGCCGGCGGCGCAGGCCAGCGGGTTGCCGCCGTAGGTGCTGCCATGGGTGCCGGGCTTGAGGTATTGCGCCACCTTCTCCTTGGCCAGGATGGCGCCGAGCGGGAAGCCGCCGCCGATGCCCTTGGCCGAGGACATGATATCCGGCTCGATCCCGGCCCATTGATGGGCCCAGAGCTTGCCGGAACGCCCCATGCCGGTCTGCACCTCGTCCAGCGCCAGCAGGATGCCGAATTCGTCGCAGGCCGCCCGCAGGTCGCGCAGGTAGTCGAGCGAGGCCGGACGGACGCCACCCTCGCCCTGCACCGGCTCGATCATCACGGCGGCGGTGGTGCCGTCGATCGCGTCGCGCAGCGCGTTCATGTTGCCGAAGGGCACATGCTTGAAGCCGGGCATCGGCGGGCCGAAGCCGGCCAGGTACTTCTCGTTGCCGGTGGCGGCCAAGGTCGCCAGGGTCCGGCCGTGGAAGGCGCCCTCGAAGCAGATGGTCACGTTG
>JAQGIA010000080.1 GCA_028291445.1 Belnapia sp. | reverse complement strand
ACTCGAGCAGCGCCCGCAGCGCCGCGACCTCGCCGAGCGCGGTGATGCCGAGGAAGCGGCACTTCCCCGCCTCCCGCAGCCGCCGCATCGCCGGCACAGCCTCCTCCAGCACCTGGGCCAGGGTCAGGCCACCAGGGCTGCCGATCGGGTCGTGCAATTGGAACAAATCGACGCTGTCGCGGCCGAGCCGCGCCAGGCTCGCCTCCAGCGAGGCGGCGATGGCACCGGCGATATCGCCTCGGGCTTCGGCCGGCAGCCGCACCTTGGTCCCCAGGGTGGGATTTGCCCCCAGCGCCTTCAGCGCCCGGCCCAGGTTGGTCTCCGAGGCGCCATTGCCATAGGCCGGCGCGGTATCGACATAGGTGACACCAGCATCCAGCGCCGTTCCCAGCGAGCGTTCCTGCTCCGCCGGGCTGCCCCGCACCATCAGCCCGCCGACCGCCCCGGCGCCATAGCCCAGCACCGAGACGCGCAGCCCCGTCCGCCCCAAGACCCGCTGTTCCATACCCGACCCCTCCCGGCTAAGGGAAAGCCTAGCCCGCCCTGCCCGGCATACGGAAACCCATGCTGAGATTGACTGAACTGCGCCTGCCGCTGGGCCACCCACCGGAAGCCCTGCGCGCCGCCACCCTCGCCCGCCTCGGCCTGGACGAGGCGGCATTGCTAGGCCTGACGGTCTTCCGCCGCGGCCATGATGCGCGGAAGCCGCGCGCCATCATGTGGGTCTATACGCTCGACCTGACCCTGGCCGACGAGGCAGCGGTGCTGGCCCGCCACGCGGGCGATGCAAACCTCCGCCCCGCCCCCGACACGGCCTACAAATTTGTCGCCCACGCCCCCGAGGACACCCCCCGCCCCATCGTCATCGGCACCGGTCCCTGCGGCTTCATGGCCGCGCTTATCCTGGCCCAGATGGGCTTCCGCCCGCTCATCCTCGAACGCGGCACCGCCGTCCGCCAGCGCACGCAGGATACCTGGGGGCTATGGCGGCGCGGCGTGCTCGCCCCCGAGAGCAACGTGCAATTCGGCGAGGGCGGCGCCGGCACCTTCTCCGACGGCAAGCTCTATAGCCAGATCAAGGATCCCCGGCACTACGGCCGCAAGCTGCTGGAGGAATTCGTCAAGGCCGGCGCTCCGGAGGAGATCCTCTACGTCTCCCGGCCGCATATCGGCACTTTCCGCCTGGTGACCATGGTCGAGAGCATCCGCGCCGAGATCGAGCGGCTGGGCGGCGAATACCGCTTCGGCTGCAAGGTCACCGACCTGCTGCTCGACGAACGGCGCGCGGTGCGCGGCGTGCTGCTGGAGTCGGGCGAGGCGATCGCGGCGCGGCAGGTGGTGCTCGCCATCGGCCATAGCGCACGGGACAGCTTCGCCATGCTGCGCGACCGCGGCGTGTTCATGGAAGCCAAGCCCTTCAGCATCGGCGTCCGCATCGAGCATCCGCAGGGCATGATCGACCGCGCCCGCTGGGGACCGAATGCCGGCAACCCGCTGCTCGGCGCGGCCGACTACAAGCTTGTCCACCACTGCGTTGGTCCGGGGCCGGGCAACGGCCGCAGCGTCTACAGCTTCTGCATGTGCCCGGGCGGGACGGTGGTGGCGGCGGCCTCCGAGCCAGGTGGCGTCGTCACCAACGGGATGAGCCAGTATTCGCGGGCCGAGCGCAACGCCAATGCCGGCATCGTCGTCGGCATCTCGCCCGCCGACTACCCCGGCGACGTGCTGGCCGGCATGGACTACCAGCGCCGCTGGGAAAGCGCCGCATTCATCGCCGGCGGCGGCGCGTACCGGGCGCCGGGGCAATTGGTCGGCGACTTCCTGGCCGGGCGGCCCTCGACCGAACTCGGCGCGGTGCTACCCAGCTACCAGCCCGGCGTGACCCCGACCGACCTGGCGCTTTGCCTGCCGGGTTTCGCCGTCGCGGCGATGCGCGAGGCGCTGGTCGCCTTCGACCGGCAGATCCCCGGCTTCGCCCGGCCGGATGCGGTGATGACCGGGGTGGAGACGCGCACCAGCAGCCCGATCCGCATCCGCCGCGGCCTCGATTTCCAGAGCCTGAATACCCCGGGCCTGTTCCCCGCCGGCGAGGGCGCGGGCTATGCCGGGGGCATCCTCAGCGCCGGCGTCGACGGCATCCGGGTGGCGGAGGCCTTGGCGCTGCTGGCGACCGGCCAGCCGGTGCCGGCCTCGATGAGCCGTGGGGTGGAGGGGTCGGCCACCACCTATGGCTGACCCGCCCGGTGAGGGTTACTCCGCCCGCAGCCGGCCCCGCGTCGCCACCACCTTGCTGATGCTGCAGATGTCGACGCCGCGGATCTCCGCCTCGGTGCCGCCGCTCCAGACCACCTTGAAGTCGTAGTTGCCGCCGCGGCCGGGGCGGAAGCCGATGGTCCGGCCGGCGGTCAGCACGTTCTCGCCGAGCCGGTCGCGGCCCCAGTTGCTGTTGCTGGTCGGGCCAAAATACAACTCGTCGATCTGGACGCCCGACTGGTTCACGACATCGATGGCGGTGTCGCAGCCCTGTGCCAAGGCCTCGGTGGCGGCGAAGGCACCCAGCAGCGTGAGCGAAAGGGCGATACGGCGGAACATGCGCGTCTCCGGTAGTGGGCGACCAGGTGGCGGCATGCCATCCCGTCCCGCGACCGCAGGCTAGGCGCGCATTGGTTGACGAATCGTCAATCGGAGCACGGCCGCAGCTTGCCACGGGCGCCATGAAAAGATTATAATCCTATGGCCGACCCGCTGCCGCGCGCCTGCCCAGGCTTGGGCGCCTTATTGGTTTAATGGCGGGCGGAAGCTTGCTATATCAACGGCTTATCCAAGGATAATTGAGCGGAATTGAGCCGGATTAAATCGGTGCATTGCCGCCCGGCAGCTGGTCGCGCATCTCCCGCAACTCGCCGCTCTCGACGCTGGCCAGCGCATTGCGCAGCACCGCGCCGATCGCCCGGTCATCCATGGTGCGGGCCAGCAGGCCGAGCGCGCCGCCGAGCAAGGCCGAGGCCACCGAGATCGGCGCGATCTTCTGCTCGATCATGTACTCGATCGCCTTGTCCACCACCGAACCGGCATGGCTCAGGTCATCCGGGGCAACGCCCTGTGGGTCCAACTGCATTCAGGCGTCCTCCTGTCAGCCAGGGCACATAGGGGCTCGCCGTCCCATCGAAAACCCCTTGTTCAGGATGCGACCTCGCCCAGCCGCACCCGCGGCTGGTCCATATCGGCCGCCCGCTGCGCCGCCGCCGCCGCTTCGGCCATGGCCACCGCCTCCGACTGCCGCCGCCACATCGCGGCATAGAGCCCGTCCTCAGCGATCAGCGCCGCATGATTGCCGCGCTCGACGATGCGGCCCTCCTGCAGCACGATGATCTCATCGGCCTCGACCACGGTCGACAGCCGGTGGGCGATCACCAGCGTCGTCCGGTTCGCAGAGATCTGCCGCAGCGAGGCCTGGATCTCCTGTTCGGTGCGGGTATCGAGCGCGCTGGTCGCCTCGTCCAGCACCAGGATGCGCGGATCCTTCAGGATAGTGCGGGCGATCGCCACGCGCTGCTTCTCGCCGCCCGAGAGTTTCAGCCCGCGCTCGCCGACCCGGGTACGGTAGCCCTCCGGCAGCCGCTCGACGAAGTCGTGCACCTGCGCCAGCTTGGCCGCCTGGATGACCTCGGCCTCGGTCGCATCCGGCCGGCCATAGGCGATGTTGTAGCGGATGGTGTCGTTGAACAGCACGGTATCCTGCGGCACCACGCCGATGGCGGCGCGCAGCGAGGCCTGCGTCACGCCCTCGATGGGTTGCCCGTCGATCAGGATGCGGCCGCCGGTGGTGTCGTAGAAGCGGAACAGCAGGCGGGAGATGGTGGATTTGCCGGCCCCCGTCGGGCCGACGATGGCCAGGGTCTTCCCCGGCGGCACCCGCAGCGAAACGCCCTTCAATATCACCCGGTCCGGCCGGTAGCCGAACTGCACGTCCTCGAAGACCAGCTCGCCCGGCCCCGCCGCCAGCGGTACCGCATCCGGCGCATCGGCGACCTCCTGGGATTCCGCCAGCAGGCGGAACATCGCATCGGTATCGGTCAGCCCCTGCTTGATCTCGCGATAGGCGAAGCCGAGGATGTTCAGCGGCATGTAGAGCTGGATGAGATAGGTATTCACCAGCACGAAATCGCCGACCGTCATGGTGCCGCCGACCACCCCGCGCGAGGCCAGCAGCATCACCACCGTCAGCCCCAGCGCGATGATCAGCGCCTGGCCGGTATTCAGCAGGTTAAGCGTGGTCTCCGACCGCACATAGGCGCCCTCGTAGCGGGTCAGGCTTTCGTCGTAGCGCCGCGCCTCATGCGCCTCGTTGCCGAAGTACTTCACCGTCTCGTAGTTGAGCAGGCTGTCGATGGCCTTGGTATTGGCCTCCTGGTCGGTGTCGTTCATCTCCCGCCGGAAGCGCAGCCGCCAATTGGTGAACATCAGGGTGAAGGCGATGTAGCCGCCGATGGTCAGCAGGGTGACCGCGGCGAAATCGATGTCGAACATTCCCCAAAGGATCACGGCAACGAGTACGATCTCGAAGATGGTGGGCAGGATGTTGAACAGCATGAAGTTCAGCACCAGCGTCACGCCGCGCGTGCCGCGCTCCACCACGCGAGAAACGCCGCCGGTCTGCCGGTCCATGTGGTAGCGCATCGACAGCGCATGCAGATGGACGAAGACCGAGAGCGCGATGCGCCGGGCGGCGCGGGCCTGGACCTTGGCGAAGACCGCGTTGCGCAGCTCGGCGAAGGCGCTGCTCGCCGCCCGCAGCAGGCCATAGCCCACCACCAGCGCCACCGGCACGACCAGCAGCGCGGCGGCCCCCGCACCCGCGGCGCCGACCTTGGGCGCCAGCGCATCCACCGCCCTTGCATAGGCCAGCGGCACCAGCACGTTGGCCGCCTTGGCCAGGACCAGGAACAGCAGCGAGACCACCACCCGCGCGCGCAGCCCTGGCTCGTCCCTGGGCCAAAGCCAGGG
>JAQGIA010000064.1 GCA_028291445.1 Belnapia sp. | reverse complement strand
TATGGCCTCGACCTCGCCCGCTGCGCCGCGACCGGCAGCCTGGAGGACCTCACCTGGGTCTCGCCCCGTACCGGTCGCGCCGTCAGCGCCGCGGCAGGGGCGCCCTGGGCCGACCGGCTGTTGCCGCTGCCCGCCTTCCTGCTCGGCCAGTCCGGCCCGGCCAGCATGGCCGAATGCCTGGCGGGGCTACGGCTGACCGGGCATTTCCTCGGCCGCGACGCCTTCGGCCATGAGCGGCGGGGCCTCCCCATGGCCCGCGGCATGCTTCAGGATCGCGTTGCCGCCGCCATTGCCTGAGCCCAGCGGGGCCAGGACGCGGCGCGACGGGGCCGGAGGCGCGCATGACCGCAAGAATCCTGGATATCAACTGCGACATGGGCGAGGGCTTCGGCAATTGGCGCATGAGCGACGATGCCGCCGTGCTGCCGCTCATCACCACCGCCAACCTCGCCTGCGGCTTCCATGCCGGCGACCCGCTGATCATGATGGAGACCGTCCGCGCCGCCCGCGAGGCCGGCGTCGCCGTGGGCGCGCATCCCGGCCTGCCGGACCTCGCCGGCTTCGGCCGCCGGGTCATGGCGCTCAGCGCCGAGGAGCTGCATGCCGGATTCGCCTATCAGATCGGCGCGCTGCAAGCCTTCCTCACGATCCACGGCATGCGGCTGAACCACGTCAAGCCGCATGGCGCCCTGTTCCATGTGCTGCGCGACCCGGTGATGACCGAGGCGGCGCTCGATGCCATCACCGCGGTCGCCCCGGGTGCGGCCATCTATTGGGTCGGGCCGCTGGGGCGGGAGGTCTTCACCACCCGCGCGCTGGCCCGTGGGATGCGGGTCTGTGCCGAGGCCTATCCGGACCTCGACTATGCCGATGACGGCTCGCTGCTGGTCGAGCGCCGCAAGCGCCCGGTCGAGCCGGCGCTGATCGCCAGCCGCATCACCGAAATCCTGACCCATGGCACGCTGACCAACCGCAATGGCGTGACCCTGCCGATGCAGGTCGAAAGCGTCTGCATCCACAGCGACGGTCCCAATGTGCAGGAGGTGCTGGCCGCTGCCCGAGGAGCCGCGGCCGCCTGCGGCGCCCGCCTCGCCTGCGCCACCGCCTAAGCCCGTACCAAGGCGCCCCCGATGAAATTCTCCATCATGTTCAGCTTCGTCGCGCCCGAGGGCGGCTTGCTGTCGCATCGCGAAAGCTTCGCCCAATTCACCGAGGTGCTGCCGCTGGTCGAGGCGCTCGGCTACCACGGCGTCCATATCACCGAGCACCACTTCCAATCCGATGGCTGGCTGCCCAGCCCGCTGCTGGTGCTGGCGACCGCCGCCGGGCTGACCAGGCGGGTGCGGCTCGTCTCCAACATCCTGGTCAGCACGCTGTACCACCCGGTGCAGCTGCTGGAGGATCTGGCGACCCTCGACAACCTCTCGAACGGACGGCTCGGCCTCGGCACCGCGCCCGGCTACGTGCGGGAGGAGTTCGCCGGCCGCGGCCTCGCCTACGAGGAACGCTTCAGGCGCCACGAGGAGATCATCGACTTCCTCCAGCACGCCTGGCGCAATCCGGACGACATCGGCTTCTCCGGCAAGCTGTTCCAGGTGCCGAGCCTGCGGTTGCAGCCGCGCCCGGTGCAGCCCGAATTGCCTATCTGGTACGGCGTCTCGGGGCCGCAGATGCTGGACCGGGCGGCCAGGCGCGGCGTCCCGGTCTCCGCCTCGCCGCGCCATACCACGGCCGAGCTACAGGAGCATTTCGCCCGCTACGAGGCCGCCGCCGCCCGCTACGGCTATGTCCCGCCGGAGCGCCCGGTGATCCGCGAGGCGCTGGTGCTGGAGAACCGCGCCGAGGCCATCCGCTACGGCGCGCCGGGCACCAGCCAGTTGTTCGGCCTCTATGGCAAGAAATCCGCCTCCGGCGAGCGGGCGCTGCGTGACGACAGCGGCGCGCTGGTGACCGATGCCGGGCCGCTGGGCTACCAGGCCCTGGCCTCGCGCTTCCTGGTCGGCGACCCGGCCGAAGCGCGGGACGGCGTGCAGGCGCTGATTGAGGCGCTGCACCCGACCGAGATCGTCCTCAGGATGCAGATGCCCGACGTGCCGACCGAAGTCCTGGCCCGCTCGCTGCGGGTCTTCGCCGAGCAGGTGATGCCGCATTTCGATGGGTGAGAGGCCAGCACGAACGGGTCTTCCGGCTCCTGCTGGGACATTGCGCGAGGCTATGCCCAGCGCAATGTCCCATGCCTGCAAGGTTCACCGCCGAGCCCTGCAGCGTATCGAGGCTGTTCGACCAGCTGTTCGCCATGCGCCAGCGCACCGCCGGGGCCGGCTGGGCGAGGGCCGGCGTCGCCATCCCGCTGGTCGCCCCTGGCCTTATTCCCCGACGCCGCATGCCGGCCACTCCTTGCTGTTCCCGGCGATGCTGGCGAGGCTGGCCGGCGCTGCCTCCGGGGCGTCCTGGGGTTTTTGCCTGCCCGGGCCGGCGGGCGACCGGCGGCCGGGCGGTGCGGCGAGCCGCTGCCGCCTGGCCGGGCACA
>JAQGIA010000059.1 GCA_028291445.1 Belnapia sp. | reverse complement strand
CGCCGCCCTTGCCGTCGATGGTATCGTCGCCCGCGCCGCCGAGCAGCCAATTCGTCGTGCCGCTGCCGGTCAGCACATTATCCAGCGCATTGCCGACGCCGAAGGGCGTGGTGCCGAGCAGCACCAGCGCCTCGATCTCGGCATAGAGGTAGTAGCCGCTGCCGATGATGTCGGCAAAGACGGTGTCATAACCCTCGCCTGTGAATTCGAAGACCAGGTCGGCGGGCGTGTCGACGCGGAAGATATCGTCGCCCGCGCCGCCGTAGAGATAGTCGAAGTCGCCGAAGCCGCTGGCGCCGTCCAGCGTGTCGCGGCCATCGCCGCCGACCAGCAGATCGAAGACGAAATCCGGCCCGCCGGTCAGGCTGTCGTCGCCGGTCTCGCCATAGAGCTGATCGGGGCCGCTGCCGCCGTTCAGCGTGTCGTCGCCGGCACCGCCGAACAGATAGTCGAGAGCCGCGCCGCCATCCATGCTGTCGTTGCCGGCCTCGCCGTAGAGCACATCGGTGTCGTAGCCGCCGGAGAGCGTGTCGTTGCCGTCGCCGGCGATCAGGTAGTCGTTGCCGCTGCCACCCTCGAGGCTATCCACGCCGGTCATCCCGAACAGCGTGTCGTTGCCCAGCCCGCCGAGGATGGTGTCATCGCCAGCCATGCCGATCAGCAGGTTGCCGGCCTCGTTGCCGACCAGCCGATTCGCCAGCGTATTGCCGACCCCGAACAGGCCACCGGCGCCGGCGGCCAGCAGCAGCACCTCGACTTGGTCCGGCAGATAGAAATCGGCGGCGGCGATGACGGTGTCGCTGCCTTCGCCGACAGCCTCGACGACGTTGTCATCGATGCGGTCGATCCAATACAGATCATTGCCCTGGCCGCCGATGAGCCGATCCACGCCGGCCCCGCCATCCAGCCTGTCATCGCCCGCACCACCGCGCAGCGTATCCACCCCGCCGCCGCCGGTCAGCGTATCGGCTCCGACGCCACCGGTGACGTCCAGCCGCTCCATCCCGTGCAGCAGCGTGGCGGAAGTGCCATCGGTCAGCCCCAGGCCGGATAGCACCAGCGCCAGCAGGCTGCCGCCGCGGTCGAGCACGCCGAGATCATCGCCGGTGCCGCCCTCCAGCAGCGAATCCCAGCCGGCCGCCACCAGCGTGTCATCGCCCGCGCCGCCGTCTAGGAGATCGGCGCCACCGCTGCCGTCCAGCCAGTCGTTCCCGCCGCCGCCCAGCAGCGTATCCGCCCCGGTGCCGCCCATCAGCCGGTCCGCCCCGGCGCCGGCGGCGAGCGAGAGCCGCTCCAACCCGGCCAGCAGCGTGGTGTTGGTGCCGTCGCTCAGCCGCCCGGCCTCCAGCACCAGCCCGGCCAGTGCGGTGCTGCGGTCGATCAGCCCGAGGTCCTGGCCCGCCCCGCCATCCAGCAGGGCGTCCCAGTCGGCGGAAACCAGCGTGTCGTCGCCGGCGCCCCCGAGCAGTTGGCTGCGTCCGGCCAGCCCATAGAGGACATCGTCGCCGGCACCGCCCAGCAGCGTGTCATGGCCCGACCCGCCATAGAGCGTGTCGTCGCCGCCCTGCCCGGCCAACAGATCGTCGCCGGCATTGCCATCCAGCTGGTCGCCGCCCGCGGTGCCCGCGAGCGTGTCATCGCCATCTCCGCCGTTGATGTGCGCGGGTGCCTGGTCCGGCGCCAGCAGCAGGACGTCGTTGCCGGTGCCACCATTGATCTCCTCCACACCCTGCATCGCCAGCGGCAGCAGGCGCAGGTCGAGCAGCACGCCGAAGGCGTTGGCGAACCAGCGGTCGTGGCCGGCGGCGCCCTCGATGCTGTCGGCGAAGGTCGCGGCACCGGCCAGCAGGATGGCGCGCGGCGCAGTCTCGCCGGTGTCCAGCAGCAGGGTGCCGGTGAAGCGGCCATCGGCATCGACGACGAAGATGTCGTCTCCCTCGCCGCCACGCAGCGTATCGGCACCGGCGCCCCCGGCCAGCGCATCATCGCCCGCCTCGCCCTCCAGCAGATCGTCGCCCAGGCCGCCATAGAGCGTATCGGCGCCCGCGCCGCCGCGCAGGCTATCCGCCCCCACGCCGCCATCCAGCAGATTGGCCCCGGCATTGCCGATGACGAGATTGTCCAGCGCATTGCCGATGCCGGCGGCATCGCCCGCGGCCGCGCCGAGGATAAGCACCTCGATCGCCGCCCCGAGGGCCCAGGACAGGCCGGCGACGACGGTGTCCATCCCTTCCCCGGCGGCTTCCACGGCCAGGTCGCCGGCATTGTCGACGGTGAACAGATCATTCCCCGCTCCGCCCTCCAGCCGGTCGGCCCCCGCGCCGCCGTCCAGGGTATCGTCGCCGGCGCCACCGAGCAGGGTATCCGCCCCGGCCCCGCCGGCGATGCGGTCGGCAAAACCCGAACCGCGAACCACGCCGATGCCGGCCAGCCGATCGGTGCCGCCCCAGCCATCCTGCACCATGCCGGCGCCGAGGTCGGCGGCGATGCCGGCCGGGTCCCCCGCGTAATCGGCCCCGACCATGGTGCCGGCCGCCGGTGCGCGCAGCGTGTCGTTGCCGGCCAGGCCGCGCAGCCAGGTATGGGCGCCGGCGATGGCAAGGCCGGTGAGGTCGTCGCCCAGGCTGCTGCCCCAGGCGGAGGAGATGCCGCGCAGCACATCGGTGCCGCCCCAGGGATCGGTCGCGCTGCCGGCGGTCAGGTCGACCACCGCCCCGCGCGTGGCGATGCCGCCGGGGCCGTAATCGGCGATATCGAAGCCGCCGCCGCCCTCCAGCGTGTCGTTGCCCGCGCCGCCAGCGAAGCGTTCGTCGGCGCTGGAACCGGTGAGGCTGTCGTCGCCGGCGCCGCCGACGGCCACCTCGATGCCGCCCAGCCGGTCGGTGCCGCCGGGCTTCAGCGCATAGGCGCCCTGGGCGAAGCCGCCGATGATGCCCGGCGCCAGCATGACGGTGACCGCGCCATCCCCGGCATAGCGCCATTCATCGCTGCCGGCGCGGCCGTCGAAGACCTTGTTGCCGTCGCGCCCCGACAGGAAGACATCGTCGCCGGACGAGCCGAAGACGGAATCGCCGAAAGCCGAGAGGGCGGCGATGCGGCGGATGCCGACCAGCGTATCGGTGCTGCCCCAGCCATCCGTGCCGGTGCCGGCCTGCAGGTCGAGGCTGATCGCCGTCGGGCTGGCGGCATAGGAAACCTGCACCGCCACCGTGCCGTTGCCGATGATGCGATCCGCTCCGGCGCGACCTTCGAGGCTGAGGGCGAACAACCCGCTGCCGGCCGCGCTGGCATCCAGCGTATCGGCGCCGGCGGTTCCGGCCAGGACCTGGATGCCGCTGAACCGGTCGATGCCGCCGCCCGGCTTCAGGGTGGTGCCGGCGGCATAGCCATCGAAGGTGACGGCGATGGGTCCGGCGAGGCCCGCGTAGCTCAGCGCATTGCCCGCCCCGGCGCCGCCGGCGATCCGGTCGTTGCCCAGGCTGGCGAGGAAGCTCTCGGCCAGGCTGCCGCCGACCAGGCTGTCATCCGCGCCGGTGCCGGCGATGACGAAGCCGCCGCCCAGGGTCAGGAAGGTGCCGGCGACGAAATCCTCCGGCGCCAGCGCGGCGACGCCATCCAGCCGCAGCAGCAGATCCGTCGCATCCAGCCGGCCATTGCGGTCGAGGTCGAGCACCAGCCAGCCGCCACCCGCCAGGGCGGGCAGCCAGTAGACCTGGTACGCCTCCATCGGCTGGGCCGGCAGCGCCATGCCCAGGCTCGGCGTTACCAGCGGCGCGCCGGTACTGCCGCTGAAGACCAGGGCGCGGGCGATGCCATCCGCCCCGGTATAGGTGCCGGCATCGGCGCCGCTGCCATTGGCAGCACCGAAATAGGCATTGCTGAGCCGCAGCCGGTCGCCCGCGGCGCGGTCGAAGTCGCGCAGCAGGTCGGTCGCCGCCAGGGTCGACCAGGCCGCCGCCCCCATGGCTTGCAGCAGATAGGTATCGGCGCCGGCCCCGCCGGAGAGGGAATCGGCGCCAAGCCCGCCTTGCAGGCTGTCGTCGCCTTCACCGCCTTGCAGCTGATCGGCGCCCTCGCCGCCGAGCAGCAGATCGTCGCCGGCACCACCCAGCAGCAGATCGTCGCCGGCCCCGCCATCCAGCACGTCGGTGGCGTCGCCGCCATCCAGCGTATCGGCACCCTCCCCGCCCAGCAGGCTGTCGAAGCCGGCCCCACCGGCAAGGCTGTCCCGGCCTGCCCCGCCGACCAGCGTATCGTCGCCGGCCAGCCCGGCCAGGGTATCGTTGCCGGCGAAGCCCAGGATGCTGTCCGCCCCGGCGCTGCCCGCCAGGGCATCCGGGCCGGTGGTACCCAGGGTGGCGAAGGTACCGGCGACGAAGCTCCCGGCACCGATGGCCAGCCCGGTGGCGAGGTCAAGCCGCACCACGAGATCGGCATCGCCCAGGATGCCGTTCCGGTCGATATCCAGCAGCAGCCAGCCGCCGGCGACGAGATCCGGCTGCCAGAACAGGTTGAGGCCGGCGCCGCCGGTCGCATCCGCGAGGCCGAGGCCCTGGGCCAGGGCGGCGCGCGGCGCCAGCGCCCCGGCGAAGCCGACCGGCAGCGCGGCCTGGCCGGTGAGCGCGACGCTGCCGGTGGCGATGGCCAGCAGCGCGCTGCCCACCGCCTCGCCACGGAGGATGAGGCGATCGCCTCCACCCGCGTCGAAATCCAGGATGCGATCGATGCCGGCGAGGCTGCTGTCGAGCCCGCCGCTACCTTGAAGCCCGGCGCTACCTTGAAGCCCGCCGCTACTTTGAAGAATGAAGCGATCCGCCCCGGCACCGCCGGCCAGCAGGTCGGCACCGGCGCCGCCGAGCAGCGTATCCGCGCCATCGCCGCCGGCCAGCGTATCCGCCCCGGCGCCGCCGGCCAGCGCATCATCCCCGCCGCCACCGGCCAGGCTGTCATCGCCGCCGCCGCCGAAGACCGCATCATCGCCGCTGCCGGCGACGAAGCCGAGGTGCTCCACCCCGGTAACCCCCACGCCGGCGATCCGGCTGGTGGATTCGGGACCCAGCATGAAGAGGATGACGGCGGCGGTCGTGCCGCTGCGGTCGATGGTCACCCGATCGCTGCCGGCGCCGCCATCGACGCTGCCGCTGCCGGTGCCCATGGCCAGCGTATCGTTGCCGCCCAGGCCCAGCAGGGTATCGGTGCCGCCGGTCCCCGTCAGCAGATCGGCGCCCGCGGTGCCGATGATCGTCGCCATGTCACCCCCGCCAGGGCGACCTACCCTTCGGCGGCTTGCTGGTCCCCGTATTCTAGCGGCCCGAGGCTTAAGGAAGCCTGAGGGCGCCAAGCCGGTCGGTCCGGTCCGGTCCGCGACCAAGTCTTGACGGGAGCGGCTGCGAGGCGCTTAGCAGATTCGACGAGCAGGATGAGCCGAAGCCATGACCTTCGCCGATCCACTGGCCGCTGGCCGCTTTCCCGTAGCGCCGGGCGCCGATAATCCCGGCCTCGATGCCTTCGTCGCACTTTGCGGCGAAGCGGCCTGGGCGGCGCGGCTGGCCGATCTCGGCAACCGGGCGCAGGTCAGGTCGCTGACCGGCCGGGCGGCCCAGCAACGCCATGCACTGGAGCTGGCCCTGGCCCGGATTTCCGGCCGCAAGGCCCTGACCAAGCCCAGCACCGCCGAGCGCCGCATCTGCGCCTTCGCCGAGGAAGCCGTCCGCCTGGCCGACAGCCTGCCGGAAGCCCCCCGTGCCCGGTTGCGCGACCAGCTCGTCGCCGGATTGACCGGCGAGGCGACGCTGATCCCGCTGTTCCACCTGCTGCGCACCGCCGGGCTGCTGCGCGAGGCCGGATTCGCCATCCGCTTCACCGGCCTCGCCGAAGGCACCCCGCATGACCTGCTGGTCGAACGCGAGGGCGCCGAGGCCGAGGTGGTCTGCGAGACGGTCTCCGCCGAGGAAGGCCGCCCGGTGCATCGCGGCGACTGGTATGCCCTGGTCGACCGCATCAATCCCGAATTGCAAAGCTGGCTGGCCGCTCATCCGGGCCACTACTTGCTGAAGATGACCCTGCCGGAGGGCATTTCCGGCCCCGCGCAACTCGCCGGGCTGCACCAGCGGATCAGCCAGATGCTGGCCGCCGAGAAGCGCCAGGACAGCCATGCCCAGGCGGTGCTGAAGCTCGACCCGCTGATGCTGGCCGGCGCCCAGGCCACGGACCAGGCCAATGGCCTGCCCGCCCGGTTGCGTGCCCAATTCGGCCCGGAAGCGCATCTGGCCGTCACCGCCAACGCGGTCAGCGGCAACGTCTTCGTCATGGCTGCCCGGGCCGGGCAGGAGAATCAGATCGCCGCCGCCGTCGCCCGCCGGCTGGGCCTGCTGGCCGAAAGCCGGCTCTCGGGGGCGCTGCCCGGCATCGTCGCGGTCTTCCTCGAGGATCTCGACCGGACCGAGTGGAGTGGCCTGCGTGACCAGCTCGAGTTGGAAGGGGCGGTACGCCGATTCCTGACCAGCGGCCCGGCCCGTCGCGTGGTCGCCGTCACCTGCGCCTCCCGCTTCGAGATGTTCGGTGCCGCTCCGCCGGATGCCGCGGCCGGGGCAGAACTGCGCTTCCGCAATCCGAGCCATCCGGCGGCCAAGCTGGCGGCGCTGGCGCCGGCCATCCTCTCCTCCATGTGATAGTCGGCGACGGTTATTGCGAACTGCAACCGCCGCCCCGCCGGGGCGTTCTACGGCCCCCATGAAAACCGCTGCCGCTTAGGCGACAG
>JAQGIA010000057.1 GCA_028291445.1 Belnapia sp. | reverse complement strand
GGGTCAGCGGGCCGGGCCAGAAGCGCGCGGCCACCGCCTGCGCCCGGGCATCGGCATGGACATCGGCGAAGGCCGCCCCGGCATCCGGGTAGTGGCAGATCAGCGGGTTGAAATGCGGCCGGCCCTTGGCCTCGAAGATGCCGGCGACGGCGCGGGCATTGCGGGCATCGGCGCCGAGGCCATAGACTGTCTCGGTCGGGAAGCCGACCAGCGCGCCCGCCCGCAGCAGCGCCGCCGCGCGGCCGACCTCGGCCGGGGACAGCGTCTCGGTCATCCGCCGGAACCGCCGTGGCAGACGAAATCCGGGTTGCGCCAGCCCGGCTTGCCATAGCGCAGCGGGCTGCCGTCCGGCAGCGTCACCGCCCCGCCGGCGGCCTCCACCAGCGCGTGGCCGGCCGCCGAATCCCATTCCATGGTAGGGCCGAAGCGCGGATAGAGATCGGCCGCGCCCTCCGCCACCCGGCAGAATTTCAGCGCCGAGGAAACGCTGCGCCGCTCGGCCACCGGCCGGCCGGCGAGAAACGGCCCGATCCGCGGGTCATCGGCATATTGCCGGCTGGCCAGCACGGTAAGGCCCGCCGCGGGCACGGCGCGGGTGCGGATGGCACGGCGCGGCGCCGCATCCTCCTTCCAGGCCCCGGCCCCGAGCAACCCGCCAAAAATCTCCCCGGTCGCCGGCAGCGCCAGGGCGCCGAGCACCGCCCGGCCGTCCCGCACCAGGCCGATGCAGACGGCGTATTCATCCCGCCCCTTGGCGAAGTCCCGCGTGCCGTCGAGCGGATCGACCAGCCAGAAGGCCGGGCATGCGGCGGTGACGATGCCGCCCGCGACTTCCTCCTCGGCCACCACGGGGATATCCGGGGTGGCGGCGCGCAGCGCCTCGACGATCAGCGCCTCGGCCACCCGGTCGGCCTCGGTCACCGGGCTTTCGTCGGATTTGCGGTCCACCACGAAGCCGGCCCGGCGCACCGCCTCGATGGCGGCGGCGGCGCGCCGGGCGAGGGTGGCCGCGAGTTCCAGCAATTCGGGATCGGTCATGGCCGGCAGGTTTACCGCCCTGGCCCTGGTCCCGCCAGCCGCGGAGGGTGCTATCCTGCCGACAAGCCAGTTGAGGACGCCGCCGCATGATCGACATCGCCTTCGTGAAGCCCGCCTTGCCCCGCCACGGCGCGCTGGTCCTGCCGGTCGCCGAGGCGGCCGAGGGAATGCCCCAGGGGATGACCGGCTTGGCGCTGGCGATCGACTTGGCGACCGGTGGCGCGGTGCAGCGGGCGCTGGCGGCGGCCGGCTTCAAGGGCCGCAAGGGACAAAGCTGCACCCTCTGGGCGCCGAGCCTGACGGAAGGCGGCCCCGGCCCGAGCCGGATCGTCGCCATCGGCCTCGGCAAGGAGGCCAGCGCCGAGGCCGCCGAAGCCGCCGGCGGGGCGCTGTTCGCGCTGGTCCAGGCGGAGCGCGAGGTGGTGGTCGCCGCCGAGGCGCTGGCCCCCGGCGTCGCCGCCGCCCTCGCCATGGGCCTGCTGCTGCGCAGCTACCGCTTCGATCGCTACCGCACCACCGAGAAGGAGGAGGACAAGCCGAAGCTGGAACGCTTCGCCGTCGCCACCGATGCGGCCGCCGCCGCCAAGGCGGCCTGGGCGCCGCTGCGCGCCGTCGCCGATGGCGTCTTCATCAGCCGCGACCTGGTGAGCGAGCCGCCGAATGTCCTGACGCCGGCCGAGATGGCGGATCGCTGCAAGGCGCTCGAGAGCCTTGGCCTGCTGATCGAAGTGATGGGGCCGAAGGAGCTGAAGAAGCTCGGCTTCGGCGCGCTGCTGGGCGTCGCCCAGGGCAGCGCGCAGGAGCCGCGCATGGTGGTCATGCAATGGAACGGCGCCTCCAAGGGCAAGAAAGCCGGGGCGAAGCCGGTCGCCTTCATCGGCAAGGGCGTGACCTTCGACACGGGGGGCATCTCCATCAAGCCGGCCGGCGGGATGGAGGACATGAAGTGGGACATGGCCGGCGCCGGTACCGTCGTCGGGCTTATGGCGGCGCTGGCCGGGCGCAAGGCCAAGGTCGATGCGGTCGGGCTGGTCGGCCTCGTCGAGAACATGCCGGGCAGCAATGCCCAGCGCCCGGGCGACGTGGTGACCACCGCCAGCGGCCAGACGGTCGAGGTGATCAATACCGATGCCGAGGGCCGCTTGGTGCTGGCCGATGTGCTGCACTACTGCCAGGATCGCTTCGCGCCGCGCTTCATGGTCGACCTCGCCACGCTGACGGGGGCGATCATCGTGGCGCTCGGGCATGAGCATGCCGGGCTGTTCAGCAACGACGACGAGCTGGCGACCCGGGTGATGGCGGCCGGCAAATCGGTGGGCGAGGCCTGCTGGCGCATGCCGCTGGGCGAGGCCTACGACAAGCAGATCAAATCCGACATCGCCGACATGAAGAACGTCGGCGGCCGGCCGGGCGGCTCGATCACCGCGGCGCAATTCATCCAGCGCTTCGTCGATACCAAATCCGGGCCGATGCCCTGGGTCCACCTCGACATCGCCGGCGTCGCCTGGAGCACCAAGGACCTGCCGACCGTGCCCAAGGGCGCCACAGCCTTCGGGGTGCGGCTGCTGGATCGGCTGGTGGCGGAGCACTACGAGGGCTGAGCCGGGCCGGCTGAACAACCCGGCATGCTCAAGGTGAAGCTGCGCGGCGCACCGCGCGGCGCGCCGCAGCCCTGCCTGCTGCCGCGGCCCGGATTGGCCGCGGTCCCCTCGGCACTGGCCGCC
>JAQGIA010000026.1 GCA_028291445.1 Belnapia sp. | reverse complement strand
CAGCATCCTGAAATTCCTCTACCGGGCCGGCTCCAAGGCGGTGAGTCGCCGGGTGCTGCTGGACGAGGTCTGGGGCTACAGCGCCCAGGTCAATACCCACACGCTCGAGACCCATGTCTACCGCCTGCGGCAGAAGATCGAGGTCAATCCGGCGGAGCCGCAGCTTCTGGTGATGCGGCCCGGCGGCTATGCGCTGCGGGCCACGCAACCGGAGGCTTGGCAGGCGGGGGCTTGAGCGGTCGGGTGCGAAGACCGGCGCGCAGGCCGGACGCCCGCGCACCAGCCTGCACCCCTTCGCGGCAGGCTTGCCTCAGCCCTGCCGCTTCGCCTCGATCGCGTCCCAGATCGCCTGCTCCAGGTGGACGCCGTCGAAGCGGGCGATCTCCTGCAGCCCGGTCGGCGAGGTGACGTTGATCTCGGTGAGGTAATCGCCGATCACGTCGATGCCGACGAAGATCATGCCGCGCGCCTTCAGCTCCGGCCCGATCCGGGCGCAGATCTCCCTCTCGCGCTCGGTCAGGGTGGTCTGCTCCGGCCGGCCGCCGACATGCATGTTGCTGCGCGCCTCGCCCGCCGCCGGGACCCGGTTGATGGCGCCCATCGGCACCCCGTCGACCAGGATGATGCGCTTGTCGCCCAGGCGGACCTCCGGGACGTAGCGCTGCACCATCAGCGGCTCGCGTGACCGTTCGGTGAACATCTCGATCAACGAGGCGAGGTTGCTGTCGCCCGGCTTGATGTGGAAGACCCCGGCCCCGCCGTTGCCGAACAGCGGCTTGACGATGATGTCGCCGTGCTTCTCCCGAAACTTCAGGATCTGCCGGCGGTCGGCGGTCACCAGCGTCTCCGGCATCAGCTCGGGGAAATGCAGGACGAAGAGCTTCTCCGGCGCGTTGCGCACGCTGGCCGGGTCGTTCACCACCAGCGTCTTCGGGTGGATATGCTCCAGCAGATGCGTCGCGGTGATATAGGCCATGTCGAAGGGCGGGTCCTGCCGCATCAGCACGACATCGACGGTGGCGAGGTCCAGTTCCTCGGCCGGGCCGAAGGCGTAATGGGCACCCAGCTTGCGCTCGACCGTCACCGGCTCGGCATGGGCCATCACGCGGCCGCCGGTCAGCGCCAGGTCGCGCACATGGTAGTGCCACAGGCTATGGCCCCGGGCCTGGGCTTCCAGCATCAGGGCGAAGGTGCTGTCGGCATCGATATTGATGCCGGCAATCGGGTCCATCTGGACCGCCACCCGCAAGGCGCGCGCCATCGTCGTCTCCCGCCAGAGCATGACCGCTTGCGGTGGAATCACCGAAAAGCGTGGATCATGCGACACAACAACCTGAACCATGATCGGCGCATCCCTCGGCGCAGGTCATGTCCAGGTTCTCGGCTGCCTGCGTGCCCCGAACCGGCGGAAAACGCCAGCCCCCCTTCAGTTCAGCCGGTGCCGCAATTCCTCCAGCACCATGCGCGCCCGCTGCGCCGCCGGACCCTCGGGCTCCAGCTCGAGCGAGCGTTCCAGGCAGCCCAGCGCCGCCCCGATCCGGTCCAGCCGCTGGTTCATCAGCCCGGTTTCGCGCCATAGCCCGGCCTCGCCGGGGGCGAGCCGCAGCATATCCTCGGCGCAGGCCAGCGCGCCGGGCAGGTCCTGCGCCCGCAGCCGGCGCAGCTTGATGTTGTTCTGCAGTCGCAGCAGCACCGCGCGCTTCTCCATCAGCCGCACCAGCCCGGGGCGCAGCTCGGCCTTCTCGCCTTCGATCCGCTTGATGAGGCGGCGCAGCTCGGGTGCCTGCAAGCCGGTGCCGCCGGCGAAGACATCGACCAGCGCCTGGCCCCGGCCGCCCTCGACCGCCAGCAGGAAATGCCCGGGGAAATCGACGCCATGCGCCGACCAGCCAGCAGCTTCCGCGGCGTGCAGCCAGAGGATGCCGAGCGCGACCGGCAGGCCGAGCCGGCGCTCGACCACCCGGATCAGGTTGGCATTGGCCGGGTCCTCGTAGCTTTCGGTATCGCCGGCGAAGCCGAAGCGGCGGTGGATGACCTCGGCCAGCACCAGTCGGCGGCGTTCGGCATCGCCGGCATCCGCCACGGGGTCGGCCGCCGCCGCGGCGACCGCGGCCTGCGCCAGTTCCGAGAGCAGGGCGGATGCGCCTCGCCAATCGGCCTCCGGCGTATCGATCCGGGCGAGCTGCAACGCGACCGCAGCCAAGTCGATTTCCGCATCGGGCAGCTGCCCGGCGGCGGTCAGCGCGGCACGCGCGTCATCCTGGGGAGAGGAAGCCATGACCCACTCTCGCCGCGCCGTCGCTGCACCGCAAGACAAAGCCAACTGGATCGGCGCGCCATTGGCGGAACGGTTAAGCCGCGCCCGGCGGCACCATCCGGCCCAGCCGGCGGCCGCCGAAGATATGGACGTGGAAATGCGCGACTTCCTGCCCGGCATCCTCACCCATGTTGGACAGGATGCGGTAGCCGCGCTCCTCCAGCCCCAGCTCGGCGGCGACCGCGCCCACCAGGCGCCAGAAACCGGCGATCGCCTCGGCCGGGGCACTGGCATGGAAATCGGCGGCGCTGACCCAGGAACCCTTCGGGATCACCAGCACATGCACCGGCGCCTGCGGGTTGATGTCGTGGAAGGCCAGCGCGTGGTCATCCTCCCGCACCCGCTTGCAGGGGATCTCGCCGCGCAGGATGCGGGCGAAGATATTGGCGGGGTCGTAGGGCGGCTTGCCGGAGACGGACATGGCGGGGTCCTCAATGCGTATCAGGCCAGCCTGGTGTTTAGGCCGGCTTGCCAATCAGGCCAGTTTGGTAGTCCGGGCGGCGCGGACGATGCCCTTGGGCCGGGCGGCCTTCTCGGCGATGCCGCTGATGCCCTCGCGCCGCCGCAACTCGGCCCAGACCTCGTTCGGATGGATGCCGGCATCCACCCAGACCACCATCAGGTGATAGAGCAGGTCGGCCGATTCCAGGATGGTCTCGGGGCGATGGCCGAGCGTCGCCTCGATGACGCATTCGACCGCCTCCTCGCCCAGCTTCTGCGCCACCTTGGCGGTGCCGCGCCCGAGCAGCCGGGCGGAATGGGAGGTTGCCGCATTGCCGGCCAGGCGGCGGCTTTCCACCGTCTGCCACAGCCGGTCGAGCACCGCTGCATCGCCATCCACCGGCATCGCCAGCGGCGTGAGATGGCGTGCTTCGGCCCGGCGCACCGCCTTGGGCGGCTTCACCGGCCTGACCGGCAGGCTGGCCGGCACCGGCACCGCGGCGCGCTTCTTCGCCGGCTTGGCGGCGGCCGCCTTAAGCACCTTGGTCAGTTTGGCGATCGGCTTCTTCTTGGTGGTCTTCGCCATGCTCAGGCAGTCTCCGGCAAGGGCAGTGGGTGCTCCAGAGGGCGCACGGGCAGGCCCGCGGCCGCCAGCGCGGCCTTGGCATCGGCGATACGGTATTCGCCGTAGTGGAAGACGCTGGCGGCCAGCAGGCCGGTGGCGCCGGCGCGGGCGCCCTCGACGAAATGCGCCATGCTGCCGACCCCGCCGGAAGCGATGATCGGCACCGGTACCGCGGCGCGGACCGCGCGCAGCAGGTCGAGGTCGAAGCCGGCCCGGGTGCCGTCGCGGTCCATGCTGGTCAGCAGGATCTCGCCGGCGCCGGCCGCGGCCATGCGCCGCGCCCAGCCGACCGCGTCGATGCCGGTGCCGCGCCGGCCGCCATGGGTGAAGACTTCCCACTGCCCAGGTCCCGTGGCCCGCGCATCCACCGCGACGACAATGGCCTGGCTGCCGAAGGCCTCCGCGGCGCGGGAGACGAATTCGGGTTCGGCGACGGCGGCGCTGTTGATGCTGGCCTTGTCGGCGCCGGCCAGCAGCAGGCGGCGGATATCCTCGACGCTGCGCACGCCGCCGCCGACCGTCAGCGGGATGAAGACCTGCGCCGCGGTGCGGGCCACCACGTCGAGAATGGTGTCGCGGTTCTCATGCGTCGCGCCGATGTCGAGAAAGGTGATCTCGTCGGCGCCCTCGGCGTCGTAGGTGCGGGCCTGCTCGACCGGGTCGCCGGCATCGCGCAGCGCGACGAAATTGACGCCCTTGACGACGCGGCCGTCCTTTACGTCCAGGCAGGGGATGACGCGGAGCGCGAGCACGGCTGCACCTGTCCGGTTCGAGGGGCCATGGCGGCGGCGGCCGCCGGGTGAATCATGGCGGCCGCAGCCGCCGGATGGATCGTGGTAGCTGCAGCCAGCCACCGGGGCGCCTCGCATGGCGAAGATGCGCGGCCGGGTCAAGCGCCGAAGCGGTTCCATCCGGGCTGTTTTCGCGGAATCTGCCGTATGGCGGGCTCGCCGACGCAGATCGGCGCGCCGCAAGCCTTCGCAATGGGTCCAGCCTTGGAAGGGATTTCCAAAAATAAAAGGCAGTCCCGAATAACGTCTAGATTCCGTGATTACGTGGCCGAACTGGGACCAGTATCAAACAGTAGATGTTCTTCGAATTGCCTCGAATTCAAATAAGCTTGACCGGGCGCTTTTCAAGTATCAGGTTGCCGTCTTGTTTTCCGGGAACAATACATCGGGGCATGCCCGGCCTGAATGGACCGGGCACGGAAGCGGCAGTCCTGCCGCGCTTCGGCAGGGACAATGAACCGTCCAGGATAATTCGCCGATACTATCTGCTGCCCTGAACCTCGCTCACCCGACGCCATTACCATCATCGAAGCGCAACGGCGAGATATCGCGCCAGCCGCGGTCAGGAACTCGCCATGATTGAATACCCGAGGCCCGGGCCACCGCGCCAGGATCGTGTCGGTCTCGACCGGCTCGACCTGAAGATGGACGAGCAAACGCTGGAAGGCTTCTCCGATGGCGTGGCTATCGCCGATGTCACGCAGCCCGACCTGCCGCTCATCTATGTGAATTCCGCCTTCGAACGCATTACCGGTTATTCCCGGGCAGAGGTGCTCGGCCGCAACTGCCGCTTCCTGCAAGGCGCCGATCGTCGGCAGCCGGAGATCGCCCAGCTTGCCGAGGCGGTCAGCGAACTGCGCGATATCACCCTCGTCATCCGCAACTACCGCAAGGATGGTGCGACCTTCTGGAACGAGCTGCGGCTCTGTCCGCTGCGCAATGCTGCGGGCACAGTCACCCACTGCCTCGGCGTGATGCACGACGTGACCGTGCATCGGGACATGACCGAAAAGCTGCGGCACGTCGTCGCCTTCGATGACGTGACCGGCCTGCTGACCCGGCACGGCTTCATCGACCGCCTCGCGGATTTATCCGGCGAGGCGCTGGCGGTGGTCTGCTGCGACACCGACCAATTGCGCGACGTGAATGGCACCTATGGCCGGGCCGCCGGCGATGCGGTGCTGCGTGAACTGGGCCAGCGCCTGGGCAACCAGCCCGGTGCCATCGTCGCCAGCCGCCTGGTGGCCGGTCAATTCGCCCTTGCCCTCCGCGTGGAGCCTTGCCAGGGCGCGGCCGAAGCCGCCGTCGCGGCCTTGCGGCGGCAGGTCCTGCAACCCTACGCGCTGCCCGGTGCCACGGTCTCGCTCACCATCACCCTGGGCTGGGCGCGTGCGACGGCCGTAACGGAGCAAGGGGCGGCGGGGCCGGGGGACGCAAAGCAGGGGGACGCAAAGCAGGGGCGCGCAAAGCAGGGGGAGGCGCTGCTGATCCAGGCGGAAACCGCGCTTTATGCCGCCAAGGCGGCCGGCCGCGGCGAGGTGCGGGCCTTCGATCCGGCGATCGAGCGCAATGCCCGCCGCCGGCTACGGATGACCGCCGAACTGCGCCATGCGCTGCTGCATGATGAATTCGTGCTGCATTACCAGCCGAAGGTCGCGCTGCCCTCCGGCCGCGTCATCGGCATGGAAGCCCTGGTGCGCTGGCAGCACCCGATCTTCGGCCTGCAGACGCCGGAGCGTTTCATGGAAGTCGCCGAGGATAGCGGGCTGATCATCGAGATCGGCGCCTGGGCCCTGGCGGAGGCCTGCCGCTTCGCCGCCACGCTGCACCGGCGCGGCCATGCCACCTATGTCGCGGTCAATGTTTCCCCGGTGCAATTCCAGCGCGACGACGTGGCGGCGCTGTTGCGCCGGGCCCTGGCCGAGAGTGGCGCCGAGACCGGCTGGGTCTCGCTCGAGCTGACCGAGACCATGCTGGCCGATACCAATTCCCGCACCGCAGACTGCTTCGCCGAGCTGCGCCGCATGGGGGTGGGGCTGGCGATGGATGATTTCGGGACCGGCTTCGCCTCGCTGCGATCGCTCCGCACACTGCCCTTCACCGAGATGAAGGTGGACCGTTCCTTCGTCCAGAACCTCGACCGCGATCCGGTGCAGGCGGCGATCGTCGGCGCCGCCATCGCGGTGGCCCGCTCGCTCGGCATCATCGCCACCTGCGAGGGGGTGGAGACCGCGGCCGAGCGCGACCGGCTGGTGGCGATGGGCTGCCCGGTGGCACAGGGCTATTTCTTCAGCCTGCCGCTGGCGGCCGACGACCTGCTCTGGCTGCTCGACAATCACGCGACCCTGCCGGTACCCGCCGAACCGGCGCATGCCGACATGACCGGAGGCGCCGATGGATCTCACTGACCCCAGCCTCGATGTAACCGGCGCTGATTTGGCCGCCATGACCGGGGCGGGCGTCACGCATTGCCCGACCGGCATCGCCTGGCTGGACCGCTTGACCCATGGCGGCATCCCGGCGCGGCGGCTCACCATGGTGCTCGGCCAGGCCGGCGCCGGGAAGACCCTGCTCTCCTGCCAGATCGCCGCCGCCCGCGCCCGGCATTATGGCACCGCGGCCGTCTTCGCCGCGCTGGAGGAGCCGCCCGAGGACATCCTCCGCAATGCCGCCGGCTTCGCCTGGAACCTGCCCGGCCTGGCCGGGGACCGGTTCCACGCGCTCGATCTGCGGCCCGATCCGGACACCGTCTTCGGCGGCGACTTCGACCTGCGCGGGCTGCTCGCCACCGTCTCGGCCAAGGCGCGGCAGACCGGCGCCGACCTGGTGATCTTCGACGGGATCGATACCGTGCTCGGCTGGCTGCGCGAGCCGGCCCGGCGCGCGGCGGAGCTGGCCCGGCTCGGCGAGTGGCTGCGCGTCGAGGGGCTGACCGGCATCATCACCGCCAAGGCCGACCGGCAGGGCGCCGCGGTGGATGTGCTCGGGCCGCTGGAATTCGCCGTCTCGCTGGTCGTTGCGCTGGAGCGGCGGGAGGAGACGAGCGGCATGCTGCGCTCGCTCCGCATCACCAAGTATCGCGGCAGCGCTCATAGCAGCAGCGCGCATGCGCTGTTCTTCGCGCGCGACGGGATCGAGCCGCTGATGTGGCCGGGCGATACCGGCACCCCCGCGCCGCGGGACCGGGTCGGCTCCGGCATGGCGCGGCTGGATGTGTTGCTGGGCGGCGGTTATCTGCGCGGCAGCACGGCTTTGCTCTCGGGTCCGCCCGGCACCGGCAAGTCGACCCTGGCCGCGCTATTCGCCGCCGGGGTCTGCGCCGCGGGCGGCCGGGCGGTGCATGTGGCCTTCGACGAGGGGCCGGAGCAGACCATCCGCAACATGCGCTCGGTCGGCATCGACCTCGCGGCGCATCGCGCTTCGGGCGCGCTGCGGCTGATCGGCCTGCAACCGGGCCGCGACGGGCCGGAACAGACGCTGTCCGGTATCCTGGCCGAGATCGAGGCGCATGGTGCCCAGGCGCTGGTGGTGGACCCGATTTCCGCGGTCATGCGGGGCGGGCTGTCCGAGCTGGGCCAATCCGCCGTCCGGCGATTGGTCGAGGAGGCGCGGGCGCGCGGCATGACGGCGCTGCTGACCTCGCTGATCGACCCCGGCCAGGATGCCTCCCTCGCCACCCTCAGCGCCGTCTCCACCATCGCCGACGCCTGGATCGCGCTGGGCTATGCGGAGCGCAACGGCGAGCGCAACCGCACCCTGTCGATCGTCAAGGCGCGCGGCAGCGCCCATTCCAACCAGACCCGCGAATTTATCATGTCGGCCGAGGGCTGCACCCTGGCCGATGTCTATACCGCGGGCGGCGAGGTCCTGCTCGGCACCGCGCGGATGGAGCGCGAGGCGCAGGAGGCGGCGAAGGAGCAGTCGGCCGTGGTGGAGCACCTGCGGCGGCGGCGCGAATTGCAGGCAGCCCTGGCCGATTCCGAGGCACGCCAGCGGGCGATCGCCCTGCAGCTCGAAGCGACCCGCAGCGAGATCGCGCTGCTGGGCCAGGCCGAGACGGCGCGGCTGGCCGGCCGCACGGAGCGCCAGGGCCTGGTGGCGGCGAGCCGCTTCGCCGACCTGCCCGAGGCGCCCAGCACCCAGGAGGGGCAAAACGGATGAGCGCGCTGCCTGCTCAGGCCGTTGTCGCGCTGTTCGTGGCCGGCGATGCCCCGCGCTCGACCGCGGCGCTGCGCAACCTGTCGGCGGTGCTCGGCGCCATCGGGGGGGCGGCCCTGCGGGTCGATGTCTTCGACGTGCTGCGCGACCCGGCGAAGGCCTTGGAGTTCGGCCTGCTGGCGACGCCCAGCCTCTGCGTGATCCCGGCCGAGGGGCGTCGGCGCTGGTATGTCGGCGACCTCGGCCGGGCCGATGCGCTGGCCAATTGGCTGGCGGATTCGCTGGGATGCGCGCCGGGGCCCTGAGGCCGCCTCGAAGCCTGTGAAGACACTCAACTTGTGAAAGAGCGCCCTTTGGCATCAGGGGGGGCTGCGATCCTGACGGCGAAGGGTATTCCGTCACCAGCTCTCAATGGATGATGTAGCCGCCGTCCACCACCAGATCGTGGCCCTGGATGTAGCTGCCTTCGGCGGTGGCGAGGAAGGCGATCGCCTCGGCCACCTCCCGTGCCTCGCCCATCCGCCCGGCGGGAACGCGGCCGACCATCGTCTCCAGCTTGCCCGGCATGCGGCCCCAGGTATCGAGGTTGAATTGGGTGGCGATCGGGCCGGGGCTGACCGAGTTCACCTGGATGCCTTCCTTCGCCAGCTCGAAGGCCATGTTGCGGGTCAGGTGGATCAGCGCCGCCTTGGTCAGGCCATAGAGCGCATTCTCCTCGGCCGCCACCGAGCCCATCTGGCTGGCGACATGGATGATGCGGCCGCTGCCCTGCGCCCGCATCGCCGGCAGCACCGCTTGGCTGGCGAAGAAGGCGGCTTCCAGGTTGACCGCGACGACATTGGCGAAATCCGCCCTCGTATAGGCGCCGAAGGCCTTGCGGCAGCGGATGCCGGCATTGTTCAGCAGCACGTCGATGCGGCCGAAGCGCGCCAGGGCGGCAGCGACCATGGCTTCCGCTTGGCCTGGCGCGCCCAGGTCGAAGACCGCCTGAGCCGCATCCGGCGCGCCGCGGCGGCGGCATTCGGCGGCGCATTCGGCCAATTCGGGCTCGGTGCCCTCGGCGGCGAGGAACAGCCGGAAGCCGCGTTCGGCCAGGATCCAGGCGGCCTCCCGGCCGATCCCGCGCGAGGCGCCGGTAATCAGGGCGACCCTGGCCGGCGAGGAGGCGGTAGCGGGCATGGCGTGATCCTTACGAGGGGCGATCAGGTGGGTGATGGGCTGGCGCCCGGCGCCGGGATGTGCATGATCCGCGCCATCTCAAGGAGCCATGCGATGACCGACCAGAAGATTGGGTCCGGTGCGACCGCGACCAGCGGCCAGACCGTTTCCGTGCATTATACCGGCTGGCTGTTCGATGCGGCACAGCCGGACAACAAGGGCCGCAAATTCGACAGCTCGCGCGACCGTGGCGACCCGTTCCGCTTCGTGCTCGGCGCCGGTCAGGTGATCGCCGGCTGGGACCAGGGCGTGGCGGGCATGCAGGTGGGCGGCCAGCGCACCCTGACCATTCCGCCGGAGCTGGGTTATGGCGCGCGTGGCGCCGGCGGGGTCATCCCGCCGAATGCGACGCTGGTCTTCGATGTGGAATTGCTTGAGGTCGGCTGAGCGGAAGCGCGCGAAATGGGCTGATCGCGCGCGATGGTTCTGCTAAGCGGGGCGACGGGGCCGGGTTAGCACAGTGGTAGTGCAGCGGTTTTGTAAACCGAAGGTCGCGGGTTCAAATCCTGCACCCGGCACCAGCCCCCTCCGCCGCGGCAGCCCAAAGGCCATCGCATGACGCAGTCCCGCGTCAGCCTGCCGATGCATAACCTGCGGGAGGTGCAGGCGGAGAACGATGCCTCCGGGCCGATAGACCACCAGGTCGATCTCGACCAGCGCATCGCGGGTGAGGCCGGTGACGCCGACGCAGCTGCGCGCCGGCAGCCGCCCCTCCGGCCAGTAGCCGACATAGGCCGCATTCATCGCCGCATAGTCGCGCTGGAACTCGGCGAGAAACACCCCGCCATGGCCACCTGCGGCAGGTCGCAGCCGATGCCCGCCAGCACCCGCTTCGACTTCTCCATCACCGCCCGGGTCTGCGCCGCCACGCCCTGCGGCAGCGGCTGGTGACGAAGGCCCAGGGGCCGGTCGAGACGGCATGGCTGAACGACGCCACGCGGTCCGGGCCATCATGCAGGGCATGGAAGAACGTCGGCGGCGGCAGGATCATCGGGGCTCGGGATTGGGGTAGGGAGCCACCTCAGCCGCAGCGCACCGTCATGCCGCCATCCACCACCAACTCCGTGCCGGTGACGAAGCGCGCCTCGTCGGAGGCGAGGAACAGCACCGCCTGCGCGGTGTCCCGGCCATCCCCGGCGAAGCCGAGGGGGATGCGCGCCAGGCGCTGCGCCAGCAGCTTGCCCACGTCGCCGCCGGCCCGCTGGCCGGCCAGCCGCGTCTCGACCATCGGCGTATGCATCTGCCCCGGCACGACGGTATTCACCCGGATACCCTTGGGAGCGTATTGCACCGCGACGACGCGCGATAATTGGATGACGCCGGCCTTCGAGGCCGCATAGGCGACCTGCGCCGCGCCGGTCCAGCGCAGGCCGGAGGAGGAGGCGATGTTGACGATCGCCCCGCTGCCCTGCGCCTCCATGATCGGCAGCACATGCTTGCACCCGAGGAAGACGCTTTTCAGGTTGAAGGCGATCTGCGCATCCCAGACCTCCTCCGGCATCTCCACCGGCCCGCCCGCGGCGGAACCGCCGATGTTGTTGACCAGCACGTCGATCCGCCCGAAGTGCGCGTGGCAATCGGCGACCGCACGGGCAACCGCGGCGCTGTCGGTCGCATCGCAGGCGACACCGGTGAACTGCCCGCCGGCCTTCGCGATGCGCGCGGCGGTTTCCACCATGGCGTCCGGGTTGCGATCGAGCCCGTAGACCACGGCACCTTCCTGCGCGAAGAGCACCGCCGTCGCCCTGCCATTGCCCCAGCCCGGGCCGACCGAGCCGGCGCCACTGACGATCGCCACCTTGCCTGCAAGCCGTCCTGCCATGTCACCATCCTCCCGCACCATCGTGTTACACCGCATCGAGCGCGCGTGCGGTGTCATCGAGCCGGTGGCATCCTTGCCCCGGCGCTTCGGCATCGCCTAGGCTTGGCGTACCGGATGGCGCGCTGACATCGCTGCCGCAACCCGACCAGCACACGATGGGACCAACCACGATGAAAGCGCAAAGCGTTCTCGCCACCATCGGCAATACGCCGCATATCCGCCTCGCCCGGTTGTTCCCGGAAGCCGAGGTCTGGATCAAGTCAGAACGCAGCAATCCCGGCGGCTCCATCAAGGACCGCATCGGCATTGCCATGATCGAGGCGGCCGAGGCCGATGGGCGCCTCAAGCCTGGCGGCACCATCATCGAGCCGACCTCGGGCAATACCGGCATCGGCCTCGCCATGGCCGCGGCGGTGAAGGGCTATACGCTGATCCTGGTGATGCCGGACAGCATGTCGATCGAACGGCGCCGGCTGATGCAGGCCTATGGCGCCACCTTCGAGCTGACGCCGCGCGCCGAGGGCATCAAGGGCTCCATCGCCAAGGCCGAGGCGCTGGCGGCCGCCATCCCCGGCGCCTGGATCCCGATGCAATTCGAGAACCCGGCCAATATCGCCATCCATGCCAAGACCACCGCGCAGGAGATCCTGGCCGACTTCCCCGAGGGGCTGGACGCGCTGATCACCGGCGTCGGCACCGGCGGGCATATCACCGGCTGCGCCCAGGTGCTGAAGGCCCAGTGGCCGAAGCTGCAGGTCTTCGCGGTGGAGCCCAGCGCCTCCCCGGTCATCTCGGGCGGCACCCATTCGCCGCACCCGATCCAGGGGATCGGCGCCGGCTTCGTGCCGAAGAACCTGCACACGGATCTGCTGGACGGCGTCATCCAGGTGAGCGGCGACGCCGCCAAGGACTTCGCCCGGCGCTCGGCGACGCAGGAAGGGCTGCTGGTCGGCCTCTCCTCCGGCGCCACCCTGGCGGCGATCGCGCAGAAGCTGCCCGAATTGCCGGCCGGCTCGCG
>JAQGIA010000010.1 GCA_028291445.1 Belnapia sp. | reverse complement strand
CCAAGGCGCATGTCGCCGCGGTACTGCAGAAGCGCGGCGCCGGCAGCCGGGCGGATGCGGTGGCAAGGGGCGCGCGGGCCGGACTGGTTCTGCTGTAGAGCAAACGCATCCCGGGTGGCCACGCCCGGGGAGTAATTTGCCCGCTCGAGCCAAGGCCAGCCCCGACCCGACCCGAGGCCAGAACGAAGGAACCGGCGATGATCCAGGTGCACCACCTCAATAATTCCCGCTCCCAGCGCATCCTCTGGCTGCTGGAGGAGCTGGGCCTGCCCTACGAGGTCATCCGCTACGAGCGCGACCCGCAGACCATGCTGGCCCCGCCGGAGCTGAAGCGGATCCACCCGCTCGGCAAGTCGCCGCTGGTGGTCGAGGATGGCGAGGTGCTGGCCGAGACCGCCGCCATCGTCGAGGCGCTGCTGGACCGCCACGGCGCCGGGCGCCTGGCTTCCGCAGCCGGGGCGCCGGGCTATCGCCGCTTCCGCTACTGGATGCATTTCGCCGAGGGCTCGGCCATGACCGCCCTGCTGGTGAAGCTCTATCTGACCCGGGTGGGGGAGGCCGCGGCGCCGGTGCTGGCGCGGATCGAGGGCAACCTCGCCGCGCTGCTCGATTACCTGGAGGCCGAGGTGGCCCGCGAGGGGTATTTCGCCGGCCCCGAATTCACCGCCGCCGATGTGATGATGAGCTTCCCGCTGGAGGCGGCGACCATGCGCGGCGGGCTCGATGCCTCGCGCCCCGCGCTGTTCGGCCTGCTGCGGCGGTTGCAGGCCCGGCCGGCCTATCGCCGGGCGCTGGAGCGCGGCGGGCCTTATGCCTATGCGCCCTGAAGATGCCTTTGCGCCCTGAAGCCATGCCCTTGGCTGCCGAACCCGGCGGATACAAAGCCGGGCCGCCCCGGTTGCCCTGAAGCATCGCAGGGACTACCTGCACCGCTGATCGGTTCCGGCCACCGGAACATCCCGAGATTGATATGGCAAGCATGAACGACCCATCCGAGCTTCCGCCGGACGCCGTCCCGGCGAACGATACCATCCACGACGAACCCGCCCCCATCGAGGACCCGGCCGAGCGCATCGCCGCCCTCGAGGCCGAGGTCGCCCAGTTGCGCGACCGCTGGCTGCGGTCGGAGGCGGATGCGCAGAACCTCCGCGCCCGCACCCAGCGGGAAGTGGCGGATGCGCGCAACTACGCCATCCAGAAATTCGCCGGCGACGTGGTCGAGGCGGCGCAGAACCTCCGCCGCGGCCTCGACAGCCTGCCCCCCGCGAAGCCGGACGAGGATGCGCTGCTGGTGAAGCTGCGCGAGGGCTTCGAGGGGGTGGAGCGCAGCTTCCTCGCCCTGCTGGAGCGCAACGGCATCGCCCGCAAGGAAGCCCAGGGGCAGCCCTTCGACGCCGAATTCCACCAGGCGATGGCCGAGCAGCCGGCGCCCGAGGGCGTCGCCCCAGGGACCGTGATCCAGGCCTGGACCCCGGCCTGGACGCTGAACGGGCGGCTGCTGAAGCCGGCCATGGTGGTTGTAGCCGCCGGCGGCCCTACTACCTAAGGCACGGCTCCGCGGACAACTGAGACACCGCTCCGCGGGTTGGCCGCCTAAACCTTCATCAGTCGCGCGGCCGGGGGGCTTGTTCCCGCCGCCGGTCGCCAATACATCGGGGAGGTTGCCGGCACTGGCCGGTAGCACCCCATCCGAAGGACGTCCGGGAGCCCCGGGCCAATTCAGGGGACGAACGCGGTGCCTGTCTCTGGGCCGCCTTCGCCCGCCGCAGAGGAGAATACGGATGAGCAAGGTTATCGGTATCGATCTGGGTACGACCAACTCCTGCGTCGCCATCATGGAAGGCAAGGAGACCCGCGTCATCGAGAATGCCGAGGGCGCCCGTACCACGCCCTCCATGGTCGCCTTCGCCAAGAACGGCGAACGCCTCGTCGGCCAGAGCGCCAAGCGCCAGGCCGTGACCAACCCGAACAACACGCTGTATGCGGTGAAGCGGCTGATCGGCCGCCGCTTCGACGACCCCGTCGTCAACAAGGACATCGGCCTCGTCCCCTACAAGATCGCCCGCTCCGACGATGGCGCGGCCTGGGTCGAGGTGGACGGCAAGAAGTATCCGCCGCAGCAGATCAGCGCCGACATCCTGACCAAGATGAAGGAGACGGCGGAAGCCTATCTCGGCGAGAAGGTGTCCCAGGCGGTCATCACCGTCCCGGCCTACTTCAACGATGCCCAGCGCCAGGCGACCAAGGAAGCCGGGGTGATCGCCGGCCTCGAAGTGCTGCGCATCATCAACGAGCCGACGGCGGCCGCGCTCGCCTACGGCATGGACCAGAAGAAGTCCGGCACCATCGCGGTCTACGACCTCGGCGGCGGCACCTTCGACGTCTCCGTGCTGGAAATCGGCGACGGCGTCTTCGAGGTGAAGTCGACCAACGGCGACACCTTCCTCGGTGGCGAGGATTTCGATGCCCGCATCATCGACTACCTGGCCGATGAGTTCAAAAAGGAGCAGGGCATCGACCTGCGCGGCGACAAGCTCGCGCTGCAGCGCCTGAAGGAAGCCGCCGAGAAGGCCAAGATCGAGCTCTCCTCGGCGCGCGAGACCGAGGTCAACCTGCCCTTCATCACCGCCGACGCCACCGGGCCGAAGCATCTGGTCATGAAGGTGACGCGGTCGAAGCTGGAAGCCCTGGTCGACGACCTGATCGCCCGCACGCTCGAGCCCTGCAAGAACGCGCTGAAGGATGCCGGCCTCACCGCCGGTGAGATCGACGAGGTGATCCTGGTCGGCGGCATGACCCGCATGCCCAAGGTCATCGAGGCGGTGAAGCAGTTCTTCGGCCGTGACCCCGCGCGCAACGTCAACCCGGATGAGGTTGTCGCCATCGGCGCGGCGATCCAGGGCGGCGTGCTGAAGGGCGACGTCAAGGACGTCCTGCTGCTCGACGTGACCCCGCTGAGCCTCGGCATCGAGACGCTGGGCGGCGTCTTCACCCGGCTGATCGACCGCAACACCACCATCCCGACCAAGAAGTCCCAGGTCTTCTCCACCGCCGACGACAACCAGACGGCGGTGACGATCAAGGTCTTCC
>JAQGIA010000005.1 GCA_028291445.1 Belnapia sp. | reverse complement strand
TGCGGCCGCCGGCCGGCACCACGGCGAGCCCGGCTTGCGTGGCGATGCGGAGCGCCGCGGCGACTTCCTCCGCCGTGCCCGGCCGCAGCACCGCCTGGGGCGTGCCGCGATAGCTGCCGCGCCAGTCCACCGCATAGGGCGCCATGTCCTCCGCGGTGGTCAGGATGTTTCTTGGGCCGAGGGCATCGGCCAGGGCGTCGAGGCTGGTCATCCGCGCAGTCTCCCGCCGCCTCCTCGCCGCAGCAACCCTCTTGGCGCGCAGCCGCAACACGGGCTTGATGGCATCCGGGACATCCAGGGGAAGACACGCCGATGAGCGACGCGGTGCCGGTGAGCGCGGATTATGTCGTGGTGGGCGCCGGCTCGGCCGGTTGCGCCCTGGCGGCGCGGCTATCCGAGGACCCCTCCGTGCGGGTGGTGCTGCTCGAAGCGGGGGCCAAGGACCGGAACCCCTGGCTGCACGTGCCCATCGGCTACGCCAAGACCATGTATCACCCGACCCTGTCCTGGAACCTGACGACCGCGGCGGAGCCGGAGTTGGGAGGCCGCCAGGTGCCCTGGCCGCGCGGCCGGACCCTGGGCGGGTCGTCGGCCATCAACGGGTTGCTGTATGTCCGCGGACAGCATGCGGATTACGACCACTGGCGGCAGCTCGGCTGCACCGGCTGGTCCTTCGAGGACGTCCTGCCCTATTTCCGCCGGTCCGAGGACCAGGAACGGGGCGCCAGCGCGCTGCATGGCGCCGGCGGGCCGCTGGCGGTCAGCGACATCCGCGACCGCAACCCGCTCGCCGTCGCCTTCATCGAAGCGGCGGCGGAGCTGGGCTTCCCGCGCAACGACGACTTCAACGGCGAGACCCAGGAGGGCGCCGGCTTCTACCAGACCACCTCCCGCCGCGGCTGGCGGTGCAGCGCGGCGACGGCCTATCTGAGGCCGGCGCGGGGGCGGGCCAACCTGGCGGTGGTGGCGGATGCGCATGCCACCGGGCTGGTGATGCAGGGACGCCGCGCCGCCGGGGTGAAGTTCAAGCGGCATGGCGCGGACCTCACGGTGCGGGCAACCCGGGAAGTGATCCTCTGCGGCGGCGCCATCGCCTCGCCGCATCTGCTGCTGCTCTCGGGCATCGGCCCGGCCGAGCATCTGCAGGCGATGGGCGTGGCGGTGGTGCACGACCTGCCGGCGGTGGGCGCCAATCTGCAGGACCATTTCCAGGCCCGGCTGCAATACCGGGTCAACCGGCCGGTCAGCATGAATACCCGCACCCATAGCCTGTTCGGCCAGTTCCTGATGGGGGCGGAATTCGCCTTGCGGCGCAGCGGGCCGCTGACGGTCAGCGCCGGGACCTCGGGGCTATTCGCCCGGGTGCTGCCGGGCAGCGAAACGCCCGATGTGCAGTACCACTTCCTGCCCTTCTCCGCCGACAAGAGCATGGAGAAGCTGCACACCTTCCCAGGGATGACCATCAGCGCCTGCCAATTGCGGCCGGAAAGCCGTGGCAGCATCACGCTGGCCAATGCCGATCCGCATGCCAAGGCGCTGATCCGGGCCAATTACCTCAGCACCGAGACCGACCGGCGCTGCATGGTCGAGGGCATCAAGCTCGGCCGGCGGCTGGCCCATACCAAGGCGCTGGGCGCCTGGGTGGAGGAGGAGATCGTGCCCGGGGCGGATTTGATGAGCGACGCGGAGATCCTCGGCTTCATCCGCCAGACCGGCGCTACGATCTACCACCCGAGCGGCACCTGCCGCATGGGCGGCGACCCGGCCAGCGTGGTGGACCCGGAGCTGCGGGTGCGGGGCATCGAGGGGCTGCGGGTGGCCGATGCCTCGATCATGCCGACGGTCGTCTCCGGCAATACCAACGCGCCGGCGATCATGATCGGGGAGAAATGCGCGGATATGGTCAAGGCCAGCGCCAAGGTCAGGCTGGCGGCGTAGCGTTCAGCGCGGCGCCCCGGCCGCGTTGATCTCGGCCTTGATCCGCCGCAACGGGTCCATGCCGTATTGCGCGGCCTGCCCGGCCAGGGCGCAGGCCTGCTCCAGCAGGGCGGCGCGGGGCACCACGCGGTTGACCAGCCGCAGCGCCACGGCCTCGGCCGCCAGCACCGGCCGCCCGGTCGCCACCAGCTCGAAGGCATCCTTCGGACCCAGATGGCGCAGCAGCATGGGCAGTACCAGCGAGGGGTAGATGCCGTGCTTCGCCTCCGGCCAGAGGAAGCGCAGATCCTCGGCCCCGAGCACCATGTCGCAGGCCAGCGCGAGCGAGGCGCCGGCGCCGACCACCGCGCCATGCACCGCCGCGACCACCGGCTTGCCCATGGCGCCCGGGGCGGCGAGCAGCGCATCGGAGAGTGCGGCGCGCGCCGCGCGTGCCGTGGGATCGGCGATGAGGATGGCGCGCTCGCCGAGATCGGCGCCGGCGGAGAAGCCGGGACCGGCGGCGGCGATCACCACCGCTGCCACGTCCGGGTCGGCATCGGCTGCATGCAGGGCTGCCACGAGGGCGGCGACCAATTCATTGTTCAGCGCGTTCCGCTTTTCCGGCCGGTTGAGCGTGAGCAGGCGGACCCGGGCGCGGGTCTCGATCAATAGGGGCAGCGGGCGAATCCTTCCAGGTTGCGCGGAGGCTGAAGCGCGATCCTTGGGGCCGAAGCGGCCGGGACCGTGGGATCGCACGACACGGCGACACGACGGCAGGCCAAGCCAAGCCAAGCCAAGCCAAGGTAGGCGCAGCGCCTTGCGCCAGGCATGGTCTAGCCGGCGGATCGCCGGCGTCAACCAGCGGCGCAGCGGCTGCGCTGCCGGTGTGGATGGCGGCGAAATGCGGTCACCGGGCCGGCGCAATCGGCGGGGCGCCTGAAGGCCTTGGCGGCAGGTACCAAAGCGGACGGCGATCGGGCGGAATAGCACCTTGCCGGGTGGCTCGGTGCTGCGGCCCAGGCGGGAGCGCAGGGCTCAGGTAGCGCGGCTATC
>JAQGIA010000002.1 GCA_028291445.1 Belnapia sp. | reverse complement strand
GCATCGGCATGCGGGAAAAGCTGCGGCAGCTTCTCGTAGAATTCCATGTCGGTGCCGATGATGACGCAGACCGGCGCGCTCATCGTCTTGGCCAGATTGCCCGAGGACAGCGCCGGCGCCAGCTTCTCCTTGCCTTCCTTCGAGGTGACGAAGACGAAGCGCGCCGGCGAGCAATTGGCCGAGGTCGAGCCGAATTTCAGGATGTCGTAGATCTGCCGCAGCTCGGCCTCGGAGACCGGCTGGTCGGTCCACTTGTTCTGGGTGCGGGCGGCAAGGAACAGCGTCTCGATGGCGGCTTGGTCGATCATCATGGTCTCCCTGGTCGGTCTGCGATGGCATTACCGCGACGCGGATGGCGAGGCCAGCGGTCAGCCCTCGCCGGACATCCCGGCGATCCCGGCCAGCACCTCGGCCACCGGCAGGACATCGGCGTATTTCACCGCCATGTCGTAGAGATTGGCGAAATGCGGGCTTTCGTGCCGGTCGGCCACCGCCTCCTCCGGCACGATCATCCGGAAGCCGCAGGAAAGCCCATCCACCACCGTCGCCCGCACGCAGCCCGAGGTCGAGCCGCCGGCGACGATGACGGTATCGACGCGGTGGAAGGTCAGCAGCGACCGCAGGTTGGTCTCGAAGAAGGCCGAGGCCATGCGCTTGTTGAAGACGATATCGCCCGGCGCGCGTTCCACCCGCGGGTCGAGCGCGGCGCGCGGCGAGCCTTCCCTGATGTTCTGCAGGCTGTCCGGCGTATCGCTGCGGGTGCCCCAGACGCCGCAATCCTCACCGCTCGGCAGATAGGCGACATAGGTCCAGACCACCGGAAAGGCGCGGCTCCGGCACAGCGCCGCCAGCCGGTTCATATGACTGATCTGGTCGGGGTCCGTCTCATAGGCGGTCGGATAGGTCGCCGGCTGGGTATAGGCGCATTGCACGTCGACATTCACCAGCGCCGCACGGCGGCCGAAGCCGAAGCGCCGGCGCGGCGGTGCTGCCTGCAGTGCGGCATAAAGCTGCCGCGCGGTCAGCCCGTCCTCGATCATCAGGCCGCCGCCTGGGTGACATGCCTGCGTGAGCGCATCAGTGGTTGGATGCGGGTGCCGAACTGGTCCATGCCGATGAGGAAGTCGTCGAAGGTCAGCATGACGCCCTGCAACCCCGGCGTTTCCGCCAGTGCATCGAGCTGCCGGGCGATGGTCTCGTAGGAGCCGATCAGCCGCAGCATGTTGGTCGGCACCCGGTCCGAGCGGACCATGCGGCCGACCGTGCTATGCGCCTCCGCCCTGGTATCCGCCGCCGCCTGGCTGTCGCGCCAGGCCAGCGCCTCGAGGTCGGTGCCGGCGACGTAGTGGTGCCACTTCGCCATGGCCGCCTCGTCGGTCTCGTCGGCGATCACCATCATCAGCAGCATCGCGCCGCATTTCCGGCCCGCGGCCTGGGTCGCCGCGACCAGCCTTTCGGTATGCTGCGCCACCTGCGAGATGTCGTTGATGCCGCCGGCGCTGATGAAATTGTAGTCGGCGTATTCGGCGGCGAATTTCATGCCGCGGTTCGACTGGCCGGCCGAGATGATCTCGATCTTCTTCTCCGGCAGCGGGCTAACCCGGCAATCGGTCATCTGGAAGAAGTCGCCCTTCAGGTCGGAGCGCCCGGTGGCCCAGAGATCCTGCATCACCTGGACGTATTCCGAGCAGAACTCGTAGCGCCGGGCGAAATGCGCCTCGCCCGGCCAGATGCCCATCTGCTCGTATTCCGCCTTCTGCCAGCCGGAGACGATGTTCACCCCGAAGCGGCCATGGCTGATGCTGTCGATCGTCACCGCCATCCGCGCCAGCACGGCCGGCGGGATGGTCAGCACCGCCACCGAGGCGAACAGCTTGATGCGCCTGGTCACCGCCGCCAGCCCGGCCATCAGGCTGAAGCTTTCGAGGTTGTGGTCCCAATACTGGCTCGGCCCGCCGAAGCCGCGCAGCTTGATCATCGACAGGGCGAATTCGAAGCCATAGGCCTCGGCCTTCTCGGTCACCGCCCGGTTGAGATCGAAGCTCGGCATGAATTGCGGCGAGGTGCTGGAGATCAGCCAGCCGTTGTTGCCGATGGGAAGGAAGATGCCGATGTCCATGAAGCCCGCTCCAGATCCGGTTGCGCGAGACTACCGGCTGGGGCGGCGGGGATGGAGGGCCGAAGCCGCCACCGCTGCCGCCGAATTCGACTGCTCCGGCGGATAACGCCGATCACCCGGGCAGGCGCCTTGGGGAATGACCAGAAACCCGGCATTCTTCGAGAATGAGGAGCCATGCTGGCCCGGGTTCCAGACAGACCCTGGTCTTGGTGCACCGCAGCAAAAGATGATAACCCGGTCGGCCATTGCCGGAGCTTCTGAATGCCGCGCGTCTCCGCCCTTCTGGTCACCATCCTCGCCGCCATGTCGGCATTCGGCCCCCTGGCCACCGACATGTACCTGCCGGCCTTCCCCGCCATCACCGCCGGCCTCGTCACCGATCCGGCGGCGGTGCAGACGACGATCGCCACCTTCTTCGCCGGCATGGCCATCGCCCAGCTCGTCTTCGGCCCGCTCGCCGACCGCTTCGGCCGGCGGCCGCCGCTGCTGGTGGGGCTGGCGATCTTCGTGCTGGGCTCGATCGGCTGCGCGCTGACCGGCAATATCGGCTGGTTCACCCTCTGGCGCTTCATCCAGGGGCTCGGCGGCTGCGCCGGGATGGTCATGGCGCGGGCCATCGTGCGGGATATCTCGGAAGGGCCGGCGACCATCCGGCTGATGTCGCGGCTGATGCTGGTGGTGACCCTGGCGCCCATCCTGGCGCCCTCCATCGGCAGCCTGCTGCTCGGCCTCGGCGGCTGGCGGGCGATTTTCTGGGCGCTGGCCGTCTATGGGGCGGGGCTGGCGGCGGTGGTCACCCGTATCCTGCCGGAGACCCTGACACCGGAGCGGCGCCGGCGCGACAGCCTCGGCGGCATCCTGCTGGTCTATGCGCGGATGCTGGGCAACCGGCAATTCATGGGGCTGACCCTGGCCGGCGTGCTGCCGATGGCCGGCATGTTCGCCTATATCGCCGGCTCGCCCTTCGTCTTCATGGAACTGCACCAGATCCCGCCGGCGCATTACGGCTTCTATTTCGGTGCCAATGCGGTGGGCATCATGGCCGTCTCCCAGCTCAATGCCTGGCTGTCGACCCGCATGGCGCCGGAGCGGGTGCTGCTCATCGGCCTGGTGTCGATGACGACCGCCGGAGTGGCGCTGGCCATCCTGGCGAATAGCGGCAGCTTCATCGGCGTGGCGCTGCCGCTGTTCGTCTATGTCGCCAGCATCGGGATGGTGATGCCGATCGCCTCGGCGCTGGCGATGGGCCTGCAGGGCCGCACCGCGGGCAGTGCCAGCGCGCTGATCGGCACGCTGCAATTCGGCGGCGGGGCGGTCGCCGGCGCCATCGTCGGCGCGCTGCACGATGGGACGGCGCTGCCGATGGCCGTGGTCATCGCCCTGGCCGGGACAGGCGGATTGCTGTCCCGGCTGATCCTAGTGCGCTGAGGCCTCATCCCTGGCCCCCTGATGCTTCAGTTCGGCAGCGCTTCCACCGAGAATGAGCGGAAATGGGCTGAGCGGTCGCGGATGGCGATCAGTTCCTGCTGCTCCGGCCCATTGCGCCACGCCTGGAGCTTCTCCGCGCTTTCGAAGATATAAATGACGACGCGTGGTGCCGGCGCCGCGCCCGACATCGACGTCAAGGCGCCGCCCTGCACGACAAACCGGCCACCGGCTGCCTTGATGGCGGCCACCTGCCGTTCGACATAGGTCCGGTAGACAGGGGCATCGGTGACCTCAACTTCGTCGACGACATAGACCGGGGCGGCTACTGCGACCCGCACGCATGCCGTTATGAACCCAACTGCCAAAAGCGGAAGCGCCAACCGGCCAAAACTGCAGGACATGCTGTTCTTCCTTTTGCTGACTTGAATCCCGCCGGTGTTCGGCCTGCGGGACCGTAGGCTCACAGGCCGCCTTGGCAAGGATATTCAGCCGTATATCGAAACAACACGTTTAATGTGATAATCGCAAAATTGCAGCAGGCCGTTGTTCTGGCGGGCCTGTACGCCGCCAGAACAACGGCTTGGCCACTCAGGCCCCGCGTGCGGTCTCGGCTGCAATCCTCGGTGCGACTTGCCACCCCGCAAAACCGGCACGACATCGGTCGGACGTGCTTATGCTGCCATCCGACAGTACCGCCGTCCCGATGCCGGCGGAATATCCTGCACCCAAGCCGGTCGGCAACCCCAGCAACCTATCCGGGACCCCTGACTTTCAAACCGAACCTTCTGCTGCCATGACGACAGTGTCGGTCATCGCAGGAAAGGTCCGCCGGGCAGCCCTCGGCCACCGCCTGCATCCGGCCTCCAAGGGCTGCTCAACCAGACCCGGGGTCAGGCGTCCGGGTTGCGCTCGCTGGCCATGCCGGTGAGTGCCTCGCCGAGGCTCCGCACCTTGTCGGCATTCTTGGAATCGGCCTTGCCGGCGAGGGTGACGGTTTCCTTGCCCAGCTTGCCGATCAGCTTCTGCACCGCATCAGTATCGATGCTGTCGGCCTACGACTGCTTCTTCAGCGTGCCGAGGTCGCGCAGGACGCCCTTGGTGCCGGGGTGTCGAGCGTTTCCAGGGTCGCTTCCCAGCCTTCGATGTTCTTCACGGCGGCGCCGATGGTGAAGCCCTTCACGCTTTCCTGGATGTGCTTGATGGTCGCGGCGAACTGCGGCATGGAACATCTCCCGTTGCGACGCGGAACCGCGCCGGTGCAGCCAGAAGCGATGCCGCCGACAGGCAGTTGCAGCCGAAGATGTAAACTGCGACCCAGTCTTGCCGGCCTGCCGGGCTGCCCGATTCTCGGTGGCTACACAGGCCGGACCTGCTGGCGCAGCAGGTGCTTCTGGATCTTGCCGGTGCTGGTCCGTGGCACTTCCGTGAATATCACCTGCTTCGGCGCCTTGTAGCCGGCGAGATGCTGGCGGACGAAGCCGATCAACTCGGCCTCAGTGGCCGTTTCCCCCGGTTTCAGCTCGACGAAGGCGCAGGGCACCTCGCCCCACTTGGCGTCCGGCTTCGCCACCACCGCCGCCAGCGCCACTGCCGGGTGCTTGTACAGCGCATCCTCCACCTCGATGGAGCTGATGTTCTCGCCGCCCGAGATGATGATGTCCTTCGACCGGTCGCGCAGCTGCACGTAGCCGTCCGGGTATTTCACCGCGAGGTCGCCGGTGTGGAACCAGCCGCCGGCGAAGGCGGCCTCGGTCGCCGCCGAATCCTTGAAATAGCCTTTCATCACCACGTTGCCGCGCATCATCACCTCGCCCATGGTCGTGCCATCGGCGGGCACCGGCGCCAGGGTGACGGGGTCGCGGACGTCGAGCGCTTCCAGCGCCAGGTAGCGCACGCCCTGCCTGGCCATCAGCTTCGCCTGCTCGGCCGGCGGCCGCGCGTCCCAGGCGCCGTTCCATTCGTTCACCACGCTCGGCCCGTAGCATTCGGTGAGGCCGTAGACATGCAGCACGGCGAAGCCGGCCGTCCGCATCCGTCCCAGCACCGCCTCCGGCGGCGGCGCCCCGGCGACGACGAACTGCACCTGGCGCGGCAGCGGCCGCTGCTCGGCGGCTGGGGTGTCCAGCAGGGTCGCCATGATGATCGGCGCGCCGCACA
>JAQGIA010000673.1 GCA_028291445.1 Belnapia sp. | reverse complement strand
GCATCGGCCGCATCGGCGGCGGCGGGCAGGCCGAAGACCTCCCCGGCCAGCCATGCCGCGCGGCAGATATCGACCGGCGCCGCGACCAGCCGGCCGAGCCCGGCGCAGCCCAGGCGATTGCTCACCTCGTTGGCGATGGCGGTCGCCACCAATTCGCGGCGAAGCCGGTGGCGGGCGATCAGCTCGGGAAAACGCACGCGCAGCGGAGCGGGGAAATAAGCCTGCAACAGGGGCGCGAAGACCGGGTCGTCCGGCAGGTCGCTCGCCTCGATCGCCTCGGTCAGCCAGAGCTTCGCCAGCGGCAGCAGGGCCGCGATGGCCGGGCGGGTCAGCGCATCCCCGGCGGCGATGCGCGTCGCCAGGCTGGCGGCATCCGGCAGGCCGGCCACGGCACGGTCCAGCACGCCGGCCGCTTCCAGCCGCAGCATCAGCGCCGCCTGGGCCGGCAAGGCCTCGGCGCCGGCGCGTTCCTCGAGGCTGACCGCCAGCGCCTGCCGCGCATTGTCGCGGAGAACCAGGCTGCCGACCTCCTCGGTCATCTCGGCCAGCAGGGCGTTTCTTTGGATCCGGGTCAGCGCGCCCGAGGCTTCGGCATCGGCGAGCAGGATCTTGATGTTGACCTCGTGGTCACTGGTGGAAACGCCGGCGGAGTTGTCCAGCGCATCGGTATTGATGCGGCCGCCGGCCCCGCCCGCGCCAAACCGGGCGATCTCGACGCGGGCGGCCTGGGTCACGGCGAGGTTGGCGCCCTCCCCCACGACCCGGGCCTGGATGGCGTTGCCGTCGACCCGCAGCGCGTCATTGGCACGGTCGCCGGCCTCGGCCTGGGCTTCCGTGGATGCCTTCACATAGGTGCCGATGCCTCCGAAGTAGAGCAGGTCGACCGGCGCCTTCAGGATGGCCTGCATCAGCGCCGCCGGCTCGATCCGGTCGGTGGCGAGGCCGAGCAGCGCCTGCACCTGGGGCGAGAGCGGGATGGTCTTGAGGCTGCGGGCGAAGACCCCGCCACCGGCTGAGATCTTCGCCGTGTCGTAGTCCGCCCAGGAGGAACGCGGCAGGGCAAACAGCCGGGCGCGTTCGGCGAAGCTGGTTGCCGGGTCCGGCGACGGGTCGAGGAAGATGTGCCGGTGGTCGAAGGCGGCGACCAGCTTGGTGTGACGGCTGATGAGCAGGCCATTGCCGAAGACGTCGCCGGACATGTCGCCGACGCCGGCGCAGGTGAAATCCTCGGCGAAGATGTCGTGGCCGAGCTCGGCGAAATGCCGCGCCACCATCACCCAGGCGCCGCGGGCGGTGATGCCCATGCCCTTGTGGTCATAGCCGGCGGAGCCGCCGCTGGCGAAAGCGTCGTCCAGCCAGAAGCCGTATTCGGCGGCCAGGCCATTGGCGATATCGGAGAAGGTGGCGGTGCCCTTGTCGGCGGCGACGACCATGTAGGGATCGTCGCCGTCGCGCCGCACGACGCGCTCCGGCACCACGATGCCGCCGGGAGTGATGTTGTCGGTGATGTCGAGCAGGCCACGCACCAGCAGGCGGTAGCAGGCGATGCCCTCGGCCTGGAACGCCTCGCGCTCAGCCGGGATGTGCTTCAGCACGAAGCCGCCCTTGGCGCCGGTCGGCACGATGACGACATTCTTGATTCGCTGCGCCTTCATCAGGCCAAGAATCTCGGTGCGGAAATCCTCCCGCCGGTCGGACCAGCGGATGCCGCCGCGCGCCACCGGCCCGGCGCGGAGGTGGACCCCTTCCATGCGGGGGGAATGCACGAAGATCTCGCGCCAGGGGCGCGGCGCCGGCATCTCACCCGCCGCGGCGCTATCGATCTTGAAGGAAAGATAGGGCTTGGCCTGGAAGTAGTTGGTCCGCAGCATCGCCTCCAGCACGCCATGCAGGCGGGAGAGGATGCGGTCCTCGTCCGGGTTGGCGACGCCGTCCAGCAGCGTCTGCCAAGCGGCCTGCAGCGCCGCATCCCCGGCGCGGGGCGCATCGGGATCGAAGCGGGCGTGGAAGAGGTCGATCAGCAAGCGGGCGGCCTGGGGCTGGGCGGCGAGGGCCGCCTCCATGCTCGCCTGCTCGAAGCCGAAGCCGACCTGCTTCAGCCAGCGGGCCATCGCCCGCAGCAGCCAGCATTCCCGCCAGGTGAGGCCGGCACGAAGCACCAGCCGGTTGAAGCCATCGGCCTCGGCGCTGCCGTCCAGCAGCGCGGCCAGGGCATCCAGCAATGCCGGGAAGCGGGCGGGCTCGGCGACCGCGCCGGGGCGAAGGGTGAAGACATGCAGCACGACGGCAGCGCCCGCGGCCGGGACCAGGCGATGCGGGACCTCCTCGATCGCCCTGAGGTCCAGGCTTTCGAACAGCGGCAGCGCATCGGCCAGCGGCAAGGGTCCGCCGGGGCTGGCCAGCCGCAGCACCAATGCCTCGGCGCCAGGTGGGCGGGACAAGGTGGCGGCGGGGCGGCCATCCGTCAGGGCGCGCTCGGCCAGCATCAGGTCGGCGGCGCCTTCCGCCCCGGTGGCGGACTCGCGGTAGGCGACCGGGAAGGCATCGCGCCAGCGACCCAGCAGTGCGGCCGCCGCCAAATCTCCCCGTTCGGCCGTCAGCGCCTCGGTCAGGCGGTCCTGGAAGCTGCGCGCCGCCTGGGTCAGGGCGGCTTCCAGCGCGACCGCATCCACCTTGGCGACATGGGCCGGGTCGGTGCCGATGATGTAGTGGACCCGGGCGAGCGGCGCGTCGCCAAGGGCGATGTACCAGGCGCTCAGCTTGCCGGAGAAGGCACGCGCCAGCATGGCGCCCACCTTCTCCCGCAGGCGGGTGTCGAAGGTATCGCGCGGCAGCCAGGCGATGGCGGAGACGAAGCGGCCGAAGGGATCCTGGCGCAGCACCAGCGCGGGGCGCGGGCGGATCTGCAGATCCAGCGCCCGTCGCGCGGCGGCCAGGATTTCGGCCTCCGGCGCCTGGAACAGCTCGTCGCGCGGCCAGGTGTCGAGGATATTGCGCAGCGCCCGGCCATCATGCGCTTCCGGATCATAGCCCGCGGTGGCCAGGATGCGGGCGACCTTCTCGGCCAGCAGCGGGATGCTGCGCGGGTTGCGATTATAGGCGCTGGCGGCGAAGAGGCCGAGGAACAGCCGCAACCCGATCACCGCGCCGTCGGTCCCGAGGATATGCGTGGCGACCACATCGGCATGCTGCGGCCGATGGACGGTGCTGCGCATATTGGCCTTGGCGACGGTGACCGCGGCGGAGGCGCCGAGCGCCGCCCGCAATAACGGCGGGAGCGGGCCGCGCTCACGCAGCACGTCGAAAACGGGCAGGGCCGGGTCGCGCAGCAGACCCAGATTCTCCGCGGCGACCGGGCTGGCGGAGCCATCCGGCGCCAGCACCAGCCGGCGATGGCCAAGCAGGACGTAATTGTCTTCGGCCAGCCATCGCAGGAATTCGACGGCGCCGGGTTCGGCATGCGGGGCGACCTCCGTTCCGGCGATGCGCAGCATGGACGCCATGGCGGGGAAGTCCGCGACCGCCTGGCGGGTATCGGCGAGGGCCTGGGCCAGTGCGGCTTCCAGCGCCACCCAATCTCCGGAGGCAGCTCCCGGCTGGCCTGCCAGCAGGGTCGCCGGGGCAGCGCCGAGGGTTATCCGCATCATGCTTTCTGCAACCGTATCCTGCCCTTCCTCCAATGCGAGGAGG
>JAQGIA010000651.1 GCA_028291445.1 Belnapia sp. | reverse complement strand
AGCGCGAAGGCAGTGCCCCAGCCGAGCAACGCGGCACGGCGCCCGGCCAGCAGCGCCGCCAGCATCCCGTGCAGCAGCAGGGCGAGGACCGGGATGAAGCCGATGCTGAAGAGCTGCGCATGGCTGCCGCGGATGAACAGGTTGTTGCTGATGGTGAACAGCACCGCCGCCAGCACCGCCCAGCCCGGGGCCAGGGCGAAGGCACGGCGGCCCAGCGCATAGGTGCCGGCGAAGCCGATGGCGCGGGTGGTGGCATTGACCAGCTCGCCGCTGAGGAAGGGATCGGCGCCGAGCGCGCGGAAGCCGGCATGCAGCAGGCCGAACAGCAGATAGCCGTCGTTGTAGCCGAGCGTGCCGGGGACCGGGAAAAAGTAGTCGGTGACGTTCCAGGGCGAGAGCCCGCGCAGCACATTGGCCCAATGCTCGAGGATCGACAGTTCGATCACCGCGTCGTGCCGGTCGCCGAGCAGCAGGGTGAAGCCGCTGCCGAGCTGGTTGCGGAAGAAGAAGCCGATCGCCAGCGCCCCGGCCAGGCCGATGAGTAGCGGGTGCCAGCGCGGGGCGGAGGGCGGGGCGGGGGCCGTGGTCATGCGGCGGCGGGCGGGGCGGCGAGGCGGGCCTGCCAGAGGCAGAGCAGGGGAGTGACCACCAGCTCCATGCCCAGCGCCGCCAGCATCGGCCTACCGGGGGCGCCGCGCAGCACCAGACCGAGCAGCCGGGCGAGGCCGCCGAGCACGACGATGGCGGTCAGCAGGCGGAAGCGGCTGGTATGCCGCAGCGGGTCGGGCAGGGTGCTCCAGAAGCCGAGGCCGATGCCGAGGAGCAGGCCGGAAAGGTAGCGGTAATGGCTATCGACGGCGAGGGAGGCGGCAGGTATCTCGGCCCCCAGTATCTCGGCCCCCAGTATCTCGGCCCGCAGTATCTCGGCCCCCAGTATTTCGGTTCCCAGCATGCCCGGGCCGAGAAGCGCGCCGGCGAGGCCGGCCGAGACCGGCACCAGCCCGCCGAGCGCGACCGCGAGCCGCAGCGTGGCGAGGCCGTTCAAGCCTGCCACCGTTTCGGATCGGGGTTGCCGCAGGGGCCGGGGCGTGGGGCTTGCATGGGGGCAGCGATACGGCGCGCCGGCACGGACTGTCCAGCGGGCGGCTGGTCCGTGGTCGGGCGCAGCCGAATATACCACGAACCAGCATATTACGCAGTTGCAATAAGTTGGCCAGGGTGCATGCTCGGCGCCGGGCGTAGCCACAGGCGCCCGATACGGCATCCGGGGTTGGCATGGATAACGCGTTGGCGCTCGCACGGCCTGAAGCCTTCATCAGGAGCTGGTGCGATCGCCAGGACCGGGCGGGGTTCGAGCGGTCGATCCTGCTGGCCAGCACCTTCCGTTCCGGCAGCACCCGGATCGCCTGGAGCCTGGCGGCCAATGGGCTGCCAGGGCTCGACAAGGAACGCTTCGGCGAGATGTGGAATTTCCTGGAGCCGGTGGAGCCTGGGGCGCTGGCCGCCGCGCTGGGCGAGATCTTCGGCAGCAGCCAGGAGGGGTTGTTCACCAGCAAGGTGATGTGGCCGCACCTCCGCTATCTGCTGGGCGCCGCCGGGCTGGGACGGCCCGATGCGCCGCGGCTGGCCCGGCTGTTTGCCCCGGCCCGGTGGGTTCACGTGGTGCGGGAGGACAAGATCGCCCAGGCGATCAGCTTCTGGCGGGCCAAGCGGTCCGGCCGGTGGCATGTCTTCGATGATTCGGCGGAGCCGGAGATCGCCTACGACTTCGGCGGCATCCTCGATTGCCTGCATGAGCTGGCGCATGACGACCGGCTGTGGGGGGATTTCTTCACCCTGTGCGGCGTGGTGCCGGTGCGGGTGGTTTATGAGGAATTCGAGGCGGATGTGGCCGCTGGGCTGCGGTCGCTGCTGACGGCGCTGGGACTGCCGGAGCCGGCGGTGCTGGAGCGGGAGGTGGATTTGCGGCGCCAGAGCGATGCGCTGTCGGGGCGGCTGCGGGAGCGCTTCCTGGAGGAATTCTACCGGGTGCCGGCGGAGCAGGACGCTCGCATGCCGTGACGGCGCTCGACTGGTGAGATTTAAGCCTCGCTGGCTCCGGCGGTTGGATTCGAACCAACGACCAACGGATTAACAGTCCGCTGCGCTACCGCTGCGCCACACCGGATCAGCCGCGAGGCGGCGCCTATAGCAGGGCACCGCCGCTGGTGGAAGCCCGAAAACCGGGCCGCCGCACCGAAGGAGGCCTTGGAGGTCCGGGGCGGAATTGAACCGCCGTAGCAGGTTTTGCAGACCTGTGCCTAACCACTCGGCCACCGGACCGTCCGGGGTATCCCATTCGGTGCGCCTCTATCGGGCCAGAGACCCCGAAGGTCAAGCGGGGCAGCGGCCAAAGCCCGGGCGTTATGATCGGCGTTCCAGGTCGGGTGTTTCAGGTCTGGTGTTTCAGGTCTGGCGATGCCGCTTCGCTGCGCTGCGATAGCGCGGCTTGGCGTTGCGGCGGGGCGGCCCTTATAACCCTCACGCATCACCCCCTGCGGGCGGTTCTCGGTGGCGGCATGCCGTTTCCGAAGGATACGGCGGTGGGGGCGTTCGGAGGTTGTGGCTTCATGGACTACGCGGATGCGCGCAAGCGCATGGTGGATGGACAGCTCCGCCCCAACAAGGTCACCGACCCGCGGCTGCTGGAGGCGCTGCGCGAGCTGCCGCGCGAGCGCTTCGTGCCGCCGGCGGTCCAGGTCCGCGCCTATGCCGATGAGGAAGTGCCGCTGCCCGGCGGTCGCGCCCTGATGGAGCCGATGATCCTCGCCCGGCTGCTGCAGCTCGCCGGGGTGCGGCCGGGCGACCGGGCGCTGGTGCTCGGCGCCGGGACCGGCTACGGCGCCGCCGTTCTGGCGCGGATCGGCGCCAGGGTGGTCGCGGTGGAGGAGGATGCGGGGCTGCTGGCGATCGCCCGCACCGCCCTGGCGGCCTGCCTGCCGGCCGGCGCCGTGCGGCTCGAGACGGGCAGCCCGGTGCGCGGCTACCCCGGCGGCGCCCCCTATGACGTGGTGCTGATCGAGGGCGAGATCCCGGAGGTGCCGCCGGCGATCGCCGAGCAGCTGGCCGAGGGCGGCCGCCTGGTTGGCGTGCTGCGCGGCGGCCGGGCGGTACTGGGCCAGCGCCTGGGTGGTGGCTTCACCGCAACACCGGCCTTCGATTGCCGGGCAGCACCGCTGCCGGCCTTCGCCGAGACGGTTGGATTCGTCTTCTGATCGCCTAGCATGGCTGCCGATCGCCTAGCATGCCGGGCGGGCCAGTGGTTCGGCTCGCACCCGGCGCCCGAGTGCTGTAGGACCAATCAATTCCCGCGCCGCAAGGATCAGGCCACGATGAAGCTGACCCGCCCCCTTTTGGCCCTGACCACCGCCCTGTTGGCCCCGGCTGCCCTGTTGGCGCTGGCGCCCTCGGCAAGGGCGCAGACCCTGGCGGATGCGCTGGCCCAGGCCTATTCCAACAACCCGGCCCTGCTGGGAGCCCGCGCCAACCTGCGCGCGGTGGATGAGAACGTGCCGCAGGCCCTGGCCGGCTGGCGCCCGACCGTCTCGATCAGCAGCAGCGCCGGCATCCTGGACGGCTCGACCCGCAGCCGGCCGCAGGGCGCTCCCGGCGCAGCCTATGGGGATGCCGACCGACAGGTCTATTCCAATTCCATCACCGTCACCCAGCCGATCTTCCGTGGAGGCCGTACCGTGGCCGGCACCCGGCGGGCAGAGAACCAAGTGCTGGCGCAGCGCGCCCGGCTGCTGGCGACCGAGCAGCAGGTGATGGGCGATACGGTGACTTCGTACGTCAACGTCATCCGCGACCAGGAATTGCTGCGGCTCAACATCAACAACGAGCAGGTGCTGACCGAGCAGCTGCGCGCCACCAACGAGCGCTTCCGGGTCGGCGAGATCACCCGCACCGACGTCGCCCAGGCGGAATCCCGCCTGGCCGGCGCGCGGGCGACGCGGGCCCAGGCCGAGGGCACGCTGCAGATCTCGCGTTCCACCTTCCAGCGGCTGGTCGGCTTGCCGCCGCAGAACCTGGTGGCGCCGCAGCCGCTGCGCCCGCCGGTCCGCAGCGCGCAGGAAGCGGCGCAGACCGCGGCCGCCAACAACCCCAACGTCGTCGCCCTGCTGTTCGACGAGGCGGGCGCCCGCGACAGCATCAACATCCAGATGGCGACCCTGCTGCCGACCGTCAGCGTCAGCAGTCAGACTTTCCGGAACGATGGCGCCACCCTGGCGCATACCCGGCTGACCGGCACCCAGCTGACCGCCAGCCTCAGCGTGCCGATCTACCAGGGCGGTGCGGAATACTCGGCGGTACGCCAGGCGCGGCAATCCGCCCAGCAGGCCCGCCAGCTGGTGGACGACCAGCGCCGCACCGTGGCGCAATCGGCGACCCAGGCCTGGGAGCAGCTGCAAAGCTCGAAGGCGCAGGTCGACAGCAACCGCTCGCAGATCCGCGCCGCCGAGATCGCCCTCGACGGCGTCCAGCGCGAGGCGATCGTCGGCAGCCGCACCACCCTCGACGTGCTGAACGCCGAACAGGAATTGCTGAATGCGCGGACCAGCCTGGTGCAGGCGCTGGCGACCGTGGTCTCGCAATCCTATGCGCTGGCGGCGACCATCGGCCGGCTGACCGCGGCGGATCTCGGGCTGGCGGTGGAGGCCTACGACATCCGCGCCTACTACAACGAGGTGCGCAATCGCTGGGTCGGCCTCGGCGACTATTCCGGCGTCGCGGAACGCCGCTGATGGCGGATGACCGGCCCGGGCAGCCGGCCGCCGCCCCGCCCGGCGGCGATCCCAGCATGGAGGATATCCTCGCCTCGATCCGGCGCATCCTGAACGAGGATGAGCCGGGCGCCGCGGCGGCGACGGAGCCGCCGGCGGAAACCTCGGACGCGCTGGCGCTGACCGAGGAGATGCTGGTGCCGGACGAGGCTGCCGGGCCCTCGCCGGCCGGACCGCCGCCGCCCCAGGCGGTACCTGACGCATCGCCGCCTGTCGTGCCGGCGCCGCCCCTGGCGTTGCAGTCACCCGCCGCCGAGGATCTGGACGCGCTGCTGGCGCCGGCCGCGTCCGCGGCGGCCAGCGCTTCCATCGGCAACCTGTTCCGCGCCGTGGCGCAGGACCGCGGCGCCGGGGTCTATCGCGGCGGCCCCAGCATCGAGGATGTGGTGCGGGAGGAGATGCGGCCGCTGCTGAAGGAATGGCTCGACCGGTACCTGCCGGAGATGGTCGAGCGGCTGGTCCGCGCCGAGATCGACCGGGTGACCGGTCGCGGCCCCGGTGGCGGGTGACCGGTCCTGACCAGGGCCAACCTCGCGTCCCATGGACCAAAGCCATGGCCATGCGCCGGATAAGGCGCTGGCCTGCCCGCTGACCCCTTGACGGGCGCCGGGCGCCAAGGGACGGATGCGCCCATGCTGGACAAGAACCTCACCCCGGGCGACTTCGAGACACGGTTGTACGAGGGCTGGGAGCGTTCGGGCGCCTTCGCCTGCGACCCGGCCTCGGCGGCCGATCCCTTCACCATCATGATCCCGCCGCCGAACGTCACCGGCAGCCTCCATATCGGCCATGCGCTGACCATGACCATCCAGGATACCCTGACCCGCTGGCGGCGGATGCAGGGACGGGATGCGCTGTGGCAGCCGGGCACCGACCATGCCGGCATTGCCACCCAGATGGTGGTGGAACGCCTGCTGGCGGCCGAGGGCCAGCCGGATCGCAAGCAGATGGGGCGCGAGGCCTTCGTCGAGCGGGTCTGGCAGTGGAAGACGGAATCGGGCGGCACCATCACCCGCCAGCTCCGTCGGCTGGGCGCCAGCCTCGATTGGCCGCGCGAGCGCTTCACCATGGACGAGGGCCTGTCCGCGGCGGTGCGGGAGGTCTTCGTCACCTTGCACCGGCAGGGGCTGATCTACCGCGACAAGCGGCTGGTGAACTGGGACCCCAAGCTGCAGACCGCGATCTCCGACCTCGAGGTCGAGAGCCGCGAGGTGAAGGGCAGCCTCTGGCATATCCGCTACCCGGTGGAGGGCGGCGGGGAGATCGTGGTCGCCACCACCCGGCCGGAGACGATGCTGGGGGATACCGCCGTCGCGGTGCACCCGACCGATGCGCGTTTTTCCGAGTTTGTCGGCAAGATGGTGCTGCTGCCGCTGACCGGGCGGCGCATCCCCATCGTGGCCGATGAATACTCCGACCCGGAGAAGGGCACCGGGGCGGTGAAGATCACGCCCGCGCATGACTTCAACGATTTCGAGGTCGGCAAGCGGCATGGGCTGGCGATGCCCAGCGTGCTCGATGCCGAGGCACGGCTGGCGATCGGCGAGATCGAGGCCGAGCTGACGGCGGTCGAGGGCCTGGCCGACCCGGATTTCGTGCGCGGGCTGGAGGGGCAGGATCGCTTCGCCGCGCGCAAGGCCATCGTGGCGAAGCTGGAGGAGCTCGGCCTGCTGGTGCAGGTCGAGCCGCATACCCATCAGGTGCCGCATGGCGACCGCGGCGGCGTGCCGCTGGAGCCCCGGCTGACCCTGCAGTGGTACGCCGATGCGGCGACGCTTGCGAAGCCGGCGATCGAGGCGGTGGAGAGCGGGCGGACGCAGTTCGTCCCGAAGCAGTGGGAGAATACCTTCTTCGCCTGGATGCGCGACATCCAGCCCTGGTGCGTCTCCCGCCAGCTCTGGTGGGGCCATCAGATCCCGGCCTGGTACGCGCCGGACGGCACCATCTTCGTCGAGAAGACCGAGGCGGAGGCGCTGGCGGCGGCAGCCGCGAAGTTCGGCCATGCGGTGGCGCTGGAGCGCGACCCCGACGTGCTGGACACCTGGTTCAGCAGTGCGCTCTGGCCCTTCAGCACGCTGGGCTGGCCGGAGAATACGCCGGAGGTGGCGCGCTACTATCCCGGCGACGTGCTGGTGACCGGCTTCGACATCATCTTCTTCTGGGTCGCCCGGATGATGATGATGGGGCTGCATTTCATGGGCGAGGTGCCGTTCCGCACCGTCTATATCCATGGCCTCGTCC